>JAPHSC010000048.1 GCA_026193125.1 Gammaproteobacteria bacterium | reverse complement strand
CTTGAATTGCTGGCACGCACCGCCGGAATTAGCCTGATCGTCGGCGGTCTGCTGTTGCGTTATTTCTATGTATCACGCCAATGGCGAAACAACGTTCAAAGCGAGGCAAGGGCTCGTATCGACGCCCTGCAGGCACGTATTCGTCCGCATTTCCTGTTTAACAGCATGAACACGATTGCCTCGCTTACCCGCAGTGACCCTGGACTGGCGGAGGAAGCGGTACAGGACCTGTCCGATTTATTTCGCGCCACATTGGCGGAGAGCAACGACCGGATTCCACTCAAACAGGAACTGGAAGTGGCGCGTATTTATCAGCGTATTGAGGCCCTGCGCCTGGGTGACCGTCTGAAGGTTTCCTGGCAAATTGACAAACTGCCACTGCGAGCCCTGGTTCCCGGGCTGTGCCTGCAACCGCTACTGGAGAACGCCATTTACCACGGCATTGAATCGCTGCCGGAAGGCGGAGAGATCCAGGTCATTGGCGACGTGGAGGGGGGCCGTGTATCGCTGGAAGTTCGTAACCCGTTCAGGCCGGGCGCAGGGCGCAAACCTGGCGGCAATCGCATAGCCCTGGAGAACATTCGCCAGCGCATGGAACTGGCATATAGTGAAAAGGCGGGTCTTAGAATTGACCAGGGACCGGATTATTTCAGCGTGAAGCTGGAATTTCCTTACACGGAGACTCCACGTGAGAATCCTTATCGTTGACGACGAAGCGCCCGCGCGTGTGCGCCTGCGCCGCATGTTGGAGGATGCAGGCGAGCACGAGGTCGTGGCTGAAGCGGGTAACGGCGAACAGGCTCTGCGCCTGAACCACGAGCTATCTCCCGATGCCATACTGTTGGACATACGCATGCCGGGTATGGATGGACTGGAGTGTGCTCGTCACCTCAGCACTGACAACGAGGGGCCGGCGGTCATCTTCACCACGGCCTACGACCAGTATGCGATTGAAGCCTTTGAAGCGCATGCCCTGGGATATCTTCTCAAGCCGGTGCGCCAGGAACGCCTGCACAAGGCCCTGCAGCATGCGAGACGCTTGAGCAACAGCGAGGCGGCCAGTATCGCACGGGCCAGCCAGGCGCAGGCCAGACAGTTCATTTGTGCTGTCACCCGTGGCGAGGCCCACCTGGTTCCCGTCACCAACGTACTGTACTTCGAGGCCGACCAGAAATACGTCTCCATGATCCATCCGGGCGGAGCCGAGTTAATCGACGAGTCACTCAAGATGCTGGAAGAAGAATTCAGCGAGAGTTTCGTTCGTATCCATCGCAGTTTCCTGGTCTCGCTGGATTGGCTTGAGGCGCTGGAAAAAGGGCCAACGGGGCATTTTCAGGTCCGTCTAAGGGAAAAAGAAGAAAAATTGCCTGTAAGCAGGCGAATGGTGTCCGAATTACGCAAGAGAATGCGGCATAATTGAGCCCTGAATAATCTGGATACTTACGGGAATATCGAAAATGGCGCGAGTGCTTAGAATTGCCACGCGGAAAAGTCCGCTGGCGCTGTGGCAAGCTGAACATGTTAAGGCAGCGTTGGGCGAGCTATACCCGGAACTGAAAGTTCAGCTGATGCCAATGAGCACCAGGGGTGATGAAATCCTTGACCGCAGCCTGGCCGCAATCGGTGGCAAGGGTCTGTTCCTGAAGGAACTGGAGAGGGCGATGCTGGCGGGCGAGGCAGACCTGGCGGTGCACTCAATGAAAGACGTTCCGGCTGAATTGCCTGAAGGCTTGCACATCGCAGCGGTACTGACTCGTGAGGATCCCCGGGACGCCATCGTCTCAAACCAGTTCAATTCGCTGGACGAACTGCCCCAGGGCGCGGTGTTGGGCACATCCAGCCTGCGCCGCCAGGCCCAAATGCAGAACCTGCGCCCGGACCTGAGCATTCAACCAGCCCGGGGCAATGTCGGCACACGCCTGCAGCGGCTGGACGAGGGTAACTTTACCGCCATCATGCTGGCTTATGCGGGCCTGAAACGCCTCGGATTGGCAGACCGTGCAAAACAGGTCCTGGAAATTGATGTCTGCCTGCCGGCGGTTGGGCAGGGCATCGTGGGTATTGAGTGCCGCAGGGATGATTCCGAGCTTAACAAGCTTCTGGCAAGGCTGAACAACCAGGTCAGTGACATCTGCCTGCGCGCGGAGAGAGCATTTGCCTCTGCCCTGCAAGCCAGTTGTCATGCACCGGTCGCAGCGCATGCCGTGCTGGAAGGGACACAACTGCATTTGCGCGGCCTGGTCGCCATGCCGGATGGAAGCAGAATACTCAAAGGCGACGCGAGTGGTGAATCCGGCAAGGCTCGTGAACTGGGGCTGGCACTGGCCGAGGAATTGATACAACAGGGCGCCGGCGATATTCTTCGCAGCCTGGAAGAAACCGGATGACATCATCACTGTCGGGCGCAGGGGTAATCATTACCCGGCCTGCCGGACAATGTGAGGTGCTGGCTGAGATGGTGGAACAGGCCGGCGGTATGCCGGTAATTCTGCCATCGATGAGCATACAGCCTACCTCGGCTGCGAGCCGCTGGCCGCCAGAACTGCCACCCATCGACCAATATCAGGTGATTATCTTCATCAGCCAGAACGCGGTGCGCCTGGGTGCACACTATCTTGTGAACAATGCGGCCGGATTGGCAGCGGTGGGTCCAAGCACCGCCAGGAGCCTGGAAGCACTGGGTCACCCGGTCAGCGTATCTCCCGGCGAGGGTTTCAGTTCTGAGGCCTTGTTGCAGCACCCATCCCTGCAAAACCTGCGAGATCAGCGGGTTTTAATCGTACGCGGTGTCGGTGGCAAAGAGCTGCTGGCGCAGGGCCTGCAGGCTCGGGGCGCAAAGGTGGATTATCTGGAGGTATACTGTCGCTCACAGGTCCAAGTGTCTCGCGACCACCTGGAGCGGGTTCGCGGGCTGCTCGAGGCAGGCAAGATTCGGTTCGTCACGGCTACCAGCGCGCAGACGCTCGAAAACACACTGCAATTACTGGGTCCGCAGGCAAAACGATTATTGAAGTCGGCGCAACTGGTGAGCGCTAGTGAGCGTGTGATAGAAATGGCTGGGGAGCTTGGCATAAGCACGGCAGACCCGGCGCCGGGTCCCACGGATAAAGATTTGTTGCAGCATATGTTGAAACTATCGGCGAAACAGGCCAGCGAGAATCAATGAGCCAGGAAATCCCAGACAATGAAGCTGCAGGCGAGCCGTTGGATACCGGTCAGCCCGCTAACGAAACCCGGCATGAGGACACTCAGGAGTCGGTAGAGGAGCTGGACACGAAAGCGGTCGCTGAAAATGACGACAATAACCGGCCCCCTCGCAAAAGCGGCCGGGGAGTAGCATTGCTGGCATTGGCCGGTGCACTGGGGGCGCTGGCCTGGTCAACCTGGACCTGGCGAGACGCGCAGCACAGTCTTTCGTCTTTGAGCGCGATG
>JAPHSC010000320.1 GCA_026193125.1 Gammaproteobacteria bacterium | reverse complement strand
TGTCGAAAGCAAAATTTGAACGTACAAAGCCGCATGTAAACGTGGGCACGATTGGTCACGTTGATCATGGCAAGACGACGCTGACGGCAGCGCTGACCAAGTGTATGGCGGCGAAGTTTGGCGGAGAGGTACGTGGCTACGATCAGATTGACAATGCGCCGGAAGAGAAGGCGCGTGGTATCACGATCGCGACAGCGCACGTTGAGTATGAGAGCGAGAACCGTCATTACGCGCACGTTGACTGTCCCGGGCACGCTGATTATGTGAAGAACATGATCACTGGTGCTGCGCAGATGGACGGAGCGATTTTGGTGGTATCGGCGGCAGACGGTCCGATGCCGCAGACCCGCGAGCACATTTTGCTGGCGCGCCAGGTAGGCGTGCCGTACATCCTGGTGTACCTGAACAAGGCGGACATGGTGGATGATGCGGAGTTGCTGGAACTGGTAGAGATGGAAGTTCGCGAGCTTTTGTCGGTGTATGAGTTCCCGGGTGATGACACCCCGATTATTACCGGATCGGCGCTGAAGGCGTTTGATGGTGATGAGAGTGAGATTGGTGTGCCGTCGGTGCTCAAGCTGGTTGAGGCGATGGATGCGTACATTCCGGTGCCTGAGCGTGCGGTAGACGGTGCGTTCCTGATGCCGATTGAGGATGTGTTTTCGATTTCCGGACGTGGCACGGTGGTAACCGGTCGTATTGAGCGCGGGATTGTGAAGGTGGGCGAGGAAGTGGCGATTGTGGGTATCCACGACACGACCAAGACCATTTGCACGGGCGTGGAGATGTTCCGCAAGCTGCTGGACCAGGGTCAGGCGGGCGACAACGTAGGTGTGTTGCTGCGTGGCACGAAGCGTGATGATGTGGAGCGTGGTCAGGTTCTGGCCAAGCCCGGGTCGATCACCCCGCACACCAAGTTTGAAGCCGAGGTGTACATTCTGACCAAGGAAGAGGGTGGACGTCATACGCCATTCTTCAAGGGATACCGTCCGCAGTTTTACTTCCGCACGACGGATGTGACCGGTGCGGTGGAGTTGCCCGAGGGTGTTGAGATGGTGATGCCGGGTGACAACATCCAGATGGTCGTTGACCTGATCGCGCCGATTGCGATGGAAGACGGTTTGCGTTTTGCGATTCGCGAGGGTGGCCGTACCGTCGGCGCCGGCGTGGTCGCCAAGATCATCGAGTAAGACCGGTTTGTCTTATTTAATATTTTAAAGGCCAGTAGCTCAATTGGCAGAGCGGCGGTCTCCAAAACCGCAGGTTGGGGGTTCGATTCCCTCCTGGCCTGCCACGTAAAAAGGAGCCCGGCACCGGAAACGGTGTCGGGCTTGGCAGTCTGATACATGAATGCAAAGACAGAAACCGGTCCCGGCGCCCTAGATAGGCTGCTTTTGATTCTCGCCGCGGCGATGATTATTGGTGGTATCGCGGCGTTCTATTACTTTCCCCAGCTGCCCGTCCTGGTGCGGGCGCTGATCGTGCTGGGTGCTACCGTTGCCGGTATCGTGACCGCCATGATGACCGTGCCCGGCAAAGAGCTGTGGCGGTTCATAGTTGGCTCGCGCATAGAAGTTCGCAAGATGGTTTGGCCTAACCGCCAGGAGACCATGCAGACGACTATGGCCGTGCTCGTGTTCGTGTTGGTAATGGGTGTGTTCTTCTGGGTGCTGGACATGTTCCTGCTCTGGGTGACCCGCATTCTGACCGGTCAGGGAGGATAGGCTGATGGCGTTGCGCTGGTACGTGGTCCATGCCTATTCGAACTTTGAGTATAAGGTTGCCGAATCCCTGAAAGACCGGATCAAGCTCGCCGGACTTGAGCACAAATTTGGAGAGATTCTCGTTCCTACAGAAGAAGTTGTAGAGATGCGAGAGGGTCAAAAGCGACGCAGCGAGCGCAAGTTCTTTCCGGGCTATGTACTGGTTCAGATGGAAATGGATGACGAGACCTGGCATCTGGTGAAGGAAGTGCCACGAGTGCTTGGGTTTATCGGTGGATCCTCTGACCGTCCTGCACCGATTTCTGACAGGGAGGCTGATGCCATCTTGCGCAGAGTTGAAGAGGGCGTCGACAACCCCCGTCCGAAAGTGTTGTTCGAGGTGGGCGAGGTCGTACTGGTCAACGATGTTACTTTGAACGATTTCATTGGAGTCGTTGAAGAGGTCAATTACGAAAAGAGCAAGCTCCGCGTAGCGGTCCAGATTCTGGGTCTGTCTACGCCGGTTGAGCT
>JAPHSC010000060.1 GCA_026193125.1 Gammaproteobacteria bacterium | reverse complement strand
TGGAGCGACCGGCACACCTGCGTGCTGTTCGGTGATGGAGCCGGCGCGGTAATTCTCAAGCCTTCTGAGGAACCCGGGATTATTTCCACCCACCTCAATGCGAACGGTGCGTACAAGGACCTGCTCTACAGCACAGGTGGCGTGTCATGTCCCAAGGGTTCCGACGACCACGGTGGTGAGGCCCGAATCAAGATGCGTGGCAACGAAGTGTTCAAGGTGGCGGTTACCAAGCTGGGTGAAATTGTTGAACAGACCCTGGCGGCCAACAATCTGCGCAAGGAAGACATTGACTGGCTGATACCACACCAGGCCAACAATCGGATTATTACTGCGACCGCCAAGAAACTCGGCATGTCCATGGACAAGGTTGTACTTACAGTCCAGGACCAGGGCAATACATCTGCCGCCTCGGTGCCGCTGGCATTGGATGTGGGAGTGAGAAGCGGCAAGGTGAAGCGGGGTGAACTGCTGCTGCTGGAAGCATTTGGCGGGGGCTTTACCTGGGGTTCTGCGCTGATTCGCTATTGAGGCGGGTAATACGCGAATGCTGTGAGGGGGCTACCGGGACAGCCCGGAGCAGGACTGAGTTTTGTTTTAGCTGCTGGTATCGCGTTTGATTCTTTGGCGCCAGACTTCTGCGGGATTCCAGCCTGAGGACTCAACCGGGCTGTCAGCCTGGTTCACTGATTGACCAGAATCGGCCTGCCAGGTGTTGATCGGACCAGGTTGGATTGCGGTGTTTTTTGACCGATCCAACGCGTCGTCCAGCGTATTTTCGGTCTTGCGCAGATAACTCAGGCTCATCGTGTTCCCTCACTTATAAGCGCAAAGTATGGACTTTTGTTTACTGGGGAACTGTGAACTGTATCACAATTCCGATGATCGGCAAGTTTTGATGAAATTTATAAACTTTAAAAATCAGTAAGGTACGAGATATATTTAAGGTATTACATGATAAAATGACCGGTTCGCTTATGGGAAGAATGACAAGGAACTGCAATCGGCGAGCATTAAAAGTCCCCGTTTACATCGCAAGGTCAATAAAATCCCGCTGGGGGCTCAACCAGGCCAGGTGCAGATTGGTCTGGACAGACACGTACCCCGGGTACCTGTTGGTATCACTGGAAAATTTCAGAGGCATTTACCCAAGGTGGACAAAGCTATGCCCCAGCCAATGACACTGGTTATAGGCAACTACAATTACTCTTCCTGGTCTTTGAGGGCCTGGATAACCCTGCGCAAGACGGGTGCAGGATTCGAAGTAATACGCTTGCCTATGGATACCAGCGAGTTTCATGAACGCATCGGCGAGTATTCGCCGACCCGCAGGGTACCTGTCCTGATCGAGGGCGACTTGGTGATCTGGGACTCACTCGCGATTTCCGAATTCCTGGCCGAGCGTTTTCCCATGGCGAGATTGTGGCCGGAAGATGTCGCGCAACGCGCCGTGGCGCGTAGTATCGCTGCTGAAATGCATTCGGGCCTGACGGCAATGCGAGAGGAGTTTCCCATGAATTGCCGGGCCAGGGATCGCCATTTTGAACCCTCGCAGAGGGCCGGGGAGGACCTGGCCCGGGTTGAGCAATGGCTGCAGACTTGCAGACAACTGGTGCCGGGTAGTGGGCCGCTGTTCGGGCACTACACAATTACCGATGGCATGCTTATCCCTGTATTATTGCGTTTCAATACCTACTGTCTGGCGAAAACCCGGCTGACGCAGGAGTACCTGGATTGGGTGCTGAGGGATGCCGACGTGATGGAATGGATGGAACATGCTGCGAAGGAGATCGAAGTCATTGAACATGACGAGCGTTAAGGTTCGAAATTTGAAGGCGTCGAGGTACGCGCTGTTGGTCTCGGTCCTGGTCACATCCGTGGCTCCGGCGGCGACCTATGTGCTGCCCCCGTCGGATGTGGACCTGGTTGGCGCAATCACCACGGTGGAAGCGCGCCATCATGAAACCTTGCTGGATATCGCCAGGGCGCATGACCTGGGTTTCGAGGATATTGTGCGCGCCAATCCCGGCCTGGATCCCTGGATTCCAGGAGAAGGCTCCGAGGTGATATTGCCGACTCGTTATATTCTTCCCCGGGCTCCTCGGCAGGGGGTGGTGTTAAACCTGCCCGAGCTAAGGATGTACTACTATCCGAAACCGGTGAAGGGGGAGGCGCCGTTAGTTGTTACCTATCCCATCAGTATCGGGCGCATGGATTGGCAGACACCCATCGGCGAGACCCATGTCGTTAAGAAAGTTACGAATCCGGCCTGGTATCCACCCGAATCGATTCGCAAGGAACACGCAGAGGATGGTCGTCCCCTGCCCAAAGTAGTCCCGGCCGGACCGGATAATCCACTGGGCGCATTTGCCATTCGCCTGGCCATTCCAGGTTATCTGATTCACAGCACGAACAAGCCGGCGGGCGTAGGCATGCGTGTGACCCATGGCTGTATTCGAATGTATCCGGAGGATATAGAAACCCTGTTTTCGGATATTCCGGTTGGTGAGAAAGTGCTCATCATTAATCAGCCCTACAAGGTGGGTTGGTCCCTGGATGGGCTTTACATGGAAGCCCATATGCCACTCGAAGAAGACGCGGAAACCCTGGGTAAGGACATGACCTCCGTGACCGAGATGCTGGTGGCCGCGACCAGCAAGCGAAATGGTCCGGTGGACTGGGACAGGGTCAGGGTGATTTTCGAGCAGGCTGACGGGCTGCCTGCGCGCATGTCGAATGAGGCTGGTACTACCGTGGAAGCAGCTCAGATTACTGTTCAGACAAAGTAGTTTTTCGCACATAAAAAAACGCCGCGGTTTTCAGGCCGCGGCGTTTTTTTTACTCAAGCAATCAGATTACTTGCGCATGGCCTTTTCGAACATGCGGTCAATCTTCTCTGCATTGCGGTCGCAGCAAGCCTGGGCAGCGGCAGCAGCACGAGCAGCCTGGTCAGCAGTGCTCTGGGCACTGGAAGCCATCTGCTTGGCATCGCTGGCAGCACGACTGGCGGCATCAGCTGAAGCCTTGGCGGCATTAGCGGAGGCGGTGGCCGAATCGGCAGCGCTCTGGGCAGCAGCTACGGCGTCCTTCAGTTCCTGGTTTGCACAACCAGCAGCCATGGTCAGGGCCAGCGCCAAAACGCCGACTTTCATTGCATCTTGCAATTTTTTGTTCATTTGTAGAGTCCTCTAAAACGGAATCGGGTAGGAAAGCTTTCATGTGCTCTGGGGTGCGACAATGCTGTTGCGCACCAAACACGCGACGAAGATACCCAATTAACCATAATTTAGCAAGGGAATTATGTGTCTGGGCAGGAGAAATAAGCTGTTTTTTCAGTAGGTTTTACCTGCTTGTCAGCAATGACGGTGGCCGTGTATGTGAGCGTTCATGCTTGCCGGCATGGGTGAGATGGGTACCCGCCTCCCGGGGTGGTTCGAGAAAGGACTTGTCTGGCGAAACTATTCACTGTATATAATCACATGTGCTGTGTATTTATACAGGAGTTAGCATGAACGAATTAACCCCCCGTCAGCAGCGAGTCCTGACTTTCATACGGGATTTTCTCGAAGATACCGGCATGCCGCCCACTCGGGCTGAAATTGCCCGCGATTTGGGCTTCAAGTCAGCCAATGCGGCGGAAGAACACCTGAGAGCGTTGGAACGCAAGGGCGCTATTTCCTTGATGGCCGGTACGTCACGCGGTATTCGATTACGCGATTCCCTGCGTGATCAGATGGGTTTGCCGTTGGTGGGACGGGTCGCAGCAGGCTATCCCATACTCGCCGAACAGCATATCGAGGCTCGTTACCAAATCGATCCGGGATTGTTTAATCCAAAGCCCCATTACCTGTTGCAGGTACACGGCATGAGCATGAAAGATGCCGGCATCCTGGATGGAGACCTGGTGGCGGTACACCGCACGCCGGAAATCCGTAATGGGCAAATCGTGGTTGCCCGGCTGGAGGATGAGGTGACTGTGAAACGTTACCGCCAGGAGGGCAAGCTGGTCTGGCTGCTGCCAGAAAACCCTGATTTTGCCCCGATGCGCCTGGATTTGCGCGAACAACCGCTGGTAATCGAAGGTGTGGTCGTGGGTGTCATGCGCAGGGGTATGGGTAGAGCGTGAATGACCCCCTGCAGGCGCTATTGTGCAATCCGGGCGTGTGGCGTGGCCGTGCTGGCCAGGCCGTGCCCGCCCAACCCAGCGGCTATCCCTGGCTGGATGCCTGTTTGCCCGGTGGCGGTTGGCCGTTGGGTGGCCTGAGCGAAATTGTCCTGGATCGCTATGGCCTGGGTGAGTTGCGTCTGTTGCTGCCCGCCTTGCGTCAGCGTATGGAGGAGGGCGGTGAGCGAGGGTGGCTGATCTGGATAGCACCACCTTTCATACCCTATGCGCCAGCCCTGGCCGACGCGGGGATTCCCCTCCAGCGGATCCTGGTGGTGAGAACCAGTAAGCTCAGCGAAGGTTTATGGGCCGCGGAGCAGGCCTTGCGCAGTGGCCAGTGTGCAGCTGTACTGTTGTGGTCGGACCCGGTTTCCCTTTCCGCCATGAGACGTTTGCAGTTGGCTGCCGAGTCAGGGGCTTGCATGGCGGTGTTGTTTCGTTCTGCGCGCGCCTTGGGGGAACACTCGGTTGCCGCCCTGCGTCTGCACTTGAGTGGATCTGGGCTGGGGTTGCGGGTACACATACTCAAGAGTCGGGGTGGTCAGCCTGTGGTGCTGGACCGGCCAGACTTTCCTGCGCCGTGATCGGGCAGGGCTACCGTTTTCGCCATGGCAAAATCACAGGAGCAATCCCTCCCGCTCTTTCCTGATGAACCGTCAGGTTCCGCGCCCGCACCCACACCCGCATCGCAAATACCGACCCCGGTACGCGCAACTGCGAAGCAACAACTGTGGCTGGCCTTGCGCTTGCCCCGCCTGGCCCTGGATATTTTCGCACCTGCCCAGGATGTAGTGGCGGTAGTCGAAGGCGAGGGCAGTCAGCGCAGCCTGGTGGCGTGTAATGCTCCGGCCCTGGTCAGTGGCCTGCATGCCGGCATGGGTCTCAACGCCGCGTTTGCCCTGGCCCCGGGGCTGCGGGTGCTGGAGCGTGATCCTGCGCGTGAGCAGGCCAGCCTGGAACGCCTGGCTGCCTGGGCGGGACAATTCACCTCCTGGGTCAGTCTGGTGGCGCCAGATGCCCTGTTGCTGGAGTTACACGGCAGTCTGCGCCTGTTTGGTGGATTATCTGCCCTGCAGGCGCGTGTTGTCGGGCGCCTGGAAAGACAGGGTTACCAGGTGCAACAGGGAGTGGCGCCAACCCCCCTGGCGGCGCTGTGGTTGTCCCGCGCAGGCCGGCCGCAGCCGCCGCTGACTGACGCCGGCTCCCTGGTCAGTCGCCTGGGCCATCTGCCTACGCAGTGTCTGGGTTGGGGACTGAAACAGAACGAACAGCTTGACCGTCTGGGGGTACGTTCCATAGCAGACTGCCTGCGTCTGCCACGGGACGGATTTGCCCGGCGGTTTGGTCCGCCCCGCTTGCAGGACCTGGATCGAGCCCTGGGTCGTATGCCAGATCCCCGGCCGGGTTTTGTAGCGCCACAGAGATTCCGTGCCGAGATTGAATTGCCCGCGGAAACCGATTCAAGCGCCAGGTTGTTGCCGGCCCTGGAACGGCTGGTGGAAGAAATGGTGGGTATGTTTCGAGCATGTGAAGGTGGTGTGGATAGCCTGGACCTGGGCTTGCTGCACTGTGACGGCCCCCCCACGCGCATCAGTCTGCGTCGCCTGTCCCTGACTCGCGACAGGCGACACATATTGAGTTTGCTGGCCGGGCGCCTGGAGCGGCAAATCCTGTCGGCGCCGGTACTCGGTCTGACCCTTGCATCCGGAATGATCAGACCGCTTGCCGGCCCGACCAGGGGTTTGTTGGGGGATGCCCTGGACGAGGATGAAGCTGCCGTCCCCATGTTGGTCGAGCGTCTTTGCGTTCGCCTGGGCGATGCTGCGGTGCACGGCTTATGCCTGGTTCCGGAACACCGTCCGGAAGCAGCCTGGCGGCGTAATGGGCGTAATGCCCCTGGGCAGGGACGCGAGCAACGGGCGGCGAGACCCTTGTGGATGCTGGATACGCCCCTGGGCCTGGAGCAGCGTAATGGGCAACCGTGTTATGGCGGTCCGCTGCGGCTGATCCCCGGTCCGGAGCGGATAGAAACCGGTTGGTGGGATGGTGGTGATGTGGCCCGGGATTATTACCAGGCCAGGACAATTCACGGCGAGTGCCTGTGGATTTACCAGGACAGACGCGAGCGAAATTGCTGGTATCTGCACGGGGTATTCGGGTGAGCACTTGCGAGTATGCAGAACTTCATTGCCTGAGTAACTTCACTTTTCTGCGCGGGGCCTCCCATGCACAGGAACTGGTGACCCACGCGGCCGGGTTGGGTTACCAGGCCCTGGCGATTACCGATGAATGCTCGGTGGCGGGCATGGTGCGTGCGCACGTGGCTGCCCGTGACACCTCGTTGAAGTTGATTATCGGGAGTGAGTTTCAACTCAACGATGGCTTGCGTCTGGTGGTCCTGGTGCGCGATCGGGATGGCTACGCGCAACTATGCCAGCTGATCAGCCGTGGTCGACGGGCCGCCGCCAAGGGCAGCTATAGCCTGAAGAGGTCCGATCTGTCCTTACTGGGCGCGGGCTGCCTCATCTTGTGGTTACCGGCCAGGCGAATAGATGCTCGGGAGGGCGCATGGCTGAGAAAGCAGTTTCACGGGCGATTGTGGATAGCCGTGGAATTGCTGGCCGATGGAAGTGACAGCCAGCGCCTGGACATGCTGCAGGAACTGGGGCGTCATCTCGATATACCCCTGGTGGCTGCGGGGGACGTACACATGCATGTGCGGGGGCGGCGGGCACTGCAGGATACGCTTACTGCTATTCGGCATGTCACCACGGTGCAGGCGGCGGGCTGGCGGCTGCACGCCAATGGTGAGCGTCACCTGCGCTCCAGGAGCAGTCTGCAGTCCCTGTATCCCGAAGAGCTATTGCTGCAGACCCTGAATGTGGCGCAACAGTGCAGTTTTTCCCTGGAGGAACTGCGGTACGAATACCCTGCTGAACTGGTGCCCGGGGGCTACACGCCTTCTTCCTGGCTGCGCAAGCTGACCGAGGAGGGCGCCAGGAGGCGCTGGCCAGGCGGCCTGTCTGCCAGCGTGCACGAGCAAATCGAGCATGAGCTTCGCCTGATAGAAGAGCTGCAATACGAACCCTATTTCCTGACCGTACACGATATTGTCAGTTTTGCTCGTGACCGTGGAATTCTCTGCCAGGGGCGAGGTTCCGCGGCAAATTCCGCGGTCTGTTTTTGTCTCGGTATCACTGAGGTGGATCCAGCGCGCATGGCCATGCTGTTTGAACGTTTTATTTCCAAGGAACGCGATGAGCCGCCGGATATTGATGTGGATTTTGAGCACGAGCGCCGGGAGGAAGTTATCCAGTACCTGTATCGAAAATATAGTCGCGAGCGGGCGGCCCTGACCGCTACCGTGATCAGTTATCGAGGCAAGAGCGCAGTGCGTGACGTGGGCAAGGCCCTGGGTCTGGATGCTCTGCAGGTGGAGCGCCTGGCGCGCAGCATGCGCTGGATACGCCAAGGCGCGATTGACGAGCAGAGAATACGCGAAGCCGGTTTTGATCCCGACTCACCGCTGCTGCGACGCCTGATCATGCTGGTGGGGCAAATCATCGGTTTTCCACGTCACCTGTCCCAACACGTGGGTGGGTTTGTGATATCCCGGG
>JAPHSC010000121.1 GCA_026193125.1 Gammaproteobacteria bacterium | reverse complement strand
ATCCAGATGGTCGTTGACCTGATCGCGCCGATTGCGATGGAAGACGGTTTGCGTTTTGCGATTCGCGAGGGTGGCCGTACCGTCGGAGCCGGCGTGGTCGCCAAGATCATCGAGTAAGACCGGTTTCGAACGGCGGTTTCCGGCATTTGTGCCTGACCGCCTTTCTCTAGAGACCAGGATTGAGGCCAACCGGAGCGTGATTCCGGAGCCAGGTTTGAAGCAAGATACACGTCCCGGGTGGGGCGAACCCGCAAAGGGTATTAGGAGCAGGTCCAATGGCCACCAACCAGACTATTCGCATTCGCCTGAAGGCATTCGATCATCGCCTGATTGATACCTCTGCGCGGGAAATTGTCGAAACTGCCCGGCGTACGGGCGCGCAGGTCCGCGGTCCGATTCCGCTGCCCACCAAGATGGAGCGTTTCACTATCCTGATTTCTCCGCACGTCAACAAGGACGCGCGTGATCAGTATGAGTTGAGAACGCATAAGCGCTTGATGGATATAGTGGATCCTACCGACAAGACCGTAGACGCCCTGATGAAGCTGGAATTGCCGGCAGGCGTGGATGTTCAGATTAAGCTGAATTAGACCCCAAAGCATCACAAGATGCTGGACAGGGCAAAATTCAGTGTTATAATTTTCGGCTCTTTTGGGCCCGGTGCGGGAATAATCCGCGTCGGGCCTTGAGTTTCAAGTCTCGGATCGAATCCAGGGCGTATTTTGCGTCAGACCGTCAAAGACGGTTGTTTTGGAACGTTTCGGAAACCAGGTACAGCGTTGGCCAATCGAAGTCGACGTGGTGTTACGAGGATAGAAAAGATGGCAATTGGTCTAGTGGGCCGCAAATGCGGTATGACCCGCGTGTTTACGGACGCCGGGGATTCGATCCCGGTTACCGTGATCGAGGCTCTGCCCAACCGTGTCACCCAGGTTAAGACCCAGGACAGCGATGGTTATCGCGCGATCCAGGTTACCTCCGGTGCGGTGAAGCCCTCCCGTCTGAACAAGGCCGAAATCGGCCATTTTGCCAAGGCAAACGCAGAACCCGGTCGCGGCCTGCGTGAGTTTCGCCTGGCTGAAGCCGAGGGTGCCGAGCTTGAAGTGGGCAGCGCCATCACGGTGGACTTGTTCCAGGCAGGTCAGATTGTTGACGTGATTGGCACGACCATTGGTAAAGGCTTTGCCGGCGGCGTGAAGCGCCACCACTTCCGTACCCAGGATGCTACCCACGGCAACTCCCTTTCCCATCGCGCCCCAGGCTCTATCGGCCAGAACCAGACTCCCGGTCGCGTGTTCAAGGGCAAGAAGATGGCCGGCCATATGGGCGGCGTGCAGAGAACTGCCGAGAAGCTTGAGGTTGTGCGGGTCGATGCCGAACGCAGTCTTATTCTGATCAAGGGCGCGGTTCCAGGTTCCAAGGGCGGCAACGTTA
Organism: Gammaproteobacteria bacterium; assembly: GCA_026193125.1. Classification (GTDB taxonomy): domain Bacteria; phylum Pseudomonadota; class Gammaproteobacteria; order Steroidobacterales; family BM003; genus CAKZML01. The sequence goes on along the minus strand of JAPHSC010000121.1, from coordinate 3,897 downwards.
TTGTTCGTTTGTCAGTGAAGGCCCGCCAGCCGAAGTTGGAGGGCTAAGCCATGGCCATGACACTCAAGTTACATGCCGGGGGCCAGGTCGAAGTATCTGAAGACGCCTTTGGTCGAGATTTTAACGAAACACTGGTGCACCAGGTGGTGACCGCCTACATGGCGCAGGCTCGCTCTGGCACCAAGGCGCAGAAGAATCGCGCCGCGGTCAGGGGCGGCGGCATCAAGCCATGGCGCCAGAAAGGCACCGGTCGCGCGCGTGCCGGCACCATCCGCAGCCCAATCTGGGTCGGTGGTGGTCGTGCGTTTGCGGCCCAGCCCCGCGATTTTGCGCAGAAGGTCAATCGCAAGATGTACCGGGCTGCAATGCAGTCAATGTTCTCTGAGCTTGTGCGCCAGGAGCGCCTGCTGGTAGTTGAGGAATTTGGCGTCGAAGCGCCGAAGACCAAGGAACTGGCCGGCAAGCTCAAGGAACTGGGTCTGAAGAGCGTACTGATCGTGGTCGAAGGCTTTGACGAGAAGCTGTTTCTTGCTTCGCGCAATCTGCCCCACGTGGAAGTCATTGAGGCAACCGGGGTGGATCCGGTGAGCCTGGCCCGTTTTGAGAATGTTCTGATTACCGTGGCTGCGGTCAAGCGCGTCGAGGAGAGATTGGCATGAGCAAGGAACGATTGATGACAGTCCTGCTTGGGCCCCATGTTTCCGAAAAGAGCACGGCGCTGGCGGAATCCGGTAACCAGATTGCCTTTAAAGTGCGTAAAGACGCCACCAAGGCCGAGATTCGCCAGGCTGTCGAGCTGATGTTCGACGTCAAGGTGCAGGGCGTACAGGTTCTGAACCAGCTTGGAAAGCGCAAGCGCTTCGGTGGGCGCCAGGGTAAGCGTTCCGACTGGAAGAAGGCCTATGTTCGCCTGGTTGAAGGTCAGGATATCGATTTCATGGGCGCCGAGTAGCGGCCAGCGGAACTAGAGAGTAACTGTCATGGCACAACTGCATAAAGCAAAACCAACGTCCCCCGGACGCCGGTTTGTGGTCGAGGTAAAACGCCTCGATCTGCACAAGGGCGAGCCCTATGGCCCGCTTGTATCAACCCTGAAGGCGACCGGCGGCCGCAACAATCTTGGGCGGATTACCACTCGCCACAAGGGTGGTGGTCACAAGCGTCGTTATCGGATGGTTGATTTCAAGCGTAACAAGGACGGGATTGTCGGCCGTATAGAGAGGATCGAATACGATCCTAACCGCAGTGCCAATTTGGCGCTGGTGCTGTACGCGGACGGTGAGCGCCGTTACATACTGGCCCCACGTGGTGCCGCCTCCGGCATGGAAGTGATGTCCGGCAGCACGGCCCCGATCAAATCCGGGAACGCGTTGCCGTTGCGCAACATTCCGGTGGGTACCCAGGTGCACAATATTGAACTGAAGCCAGGCAAGGGCGGTCAGTTGGCACGTAGTGCGGGAGCCGTAGTGCAGCTCGTCGCTCGTGAAGGCTCTTACGCGACCTTGCGTTTGCGCTCCGGCGAAATGCGCAAGGTGCACGTTGAGTGTCGCGCCACCATAGGTGAGGTGGGCAACATCGAGCATAACTTGCAGAAACTGGGTAAGGCGGGTGCCAAGCGTTGGCGTGGTGTGCGCCCCACCGTTCGCGGTGTGGCAATGAACCCCATCGACCATCCGCATGGTGGTGGCGAGGGCAGGACTTCGGGTGGTCGTCATCCGGTCAGCCCATGGGGTACGCCCACCAAGGGTTACAAGACGCGGTCGAACAAGCGCACAGATGCGTTCATTGTTCGCCGGCGTAACAAGAAGTAAGCGGGAGAAAGACTGTGCCTCGTTCGGTTAAAAAAGGTCCTTTCATCGACTCGCACCTGATTAAGAAGGTGCAGGCCGCTGTTGCGATTAACGATCGCCGTCCGATCAAGACCTGGTCGCGGCGTTCAATGGTATCGCCTGAGATGGTGGGTTTGACTATTGCTGTTCACAACGGACGCCAGCACGTACCCGTGCTCGTTTCCGAGAACATGGTCGGCCACAAGCTCGGCGAATTTGCCATCACGCGTACCTTTAAAGGTCACGCTGCTGACAAGAAGTCTAAGTAGGAGCAATGACCATGGAAGTAGCCGCGAAATTGAAATACGCGCGCATTTCCCCCCAGAAATGCCGCCTGATTGCGGACCTGGTCCGGGGACAGGCAGTGGGTGGTGCGTTGCAGACGTTGGCGTTTAGCCCCAAGAAGGCCGCCCACATTGTGAAGAAAGTGCTGGAGTCGGCTATTGCCAACGCCGAGCATAATCACGGTGCGGACGTGGACGAGTTGAAAATAAGCACGATATTTGTGGATGAAGCCCCATCGCTGCGCCGTTTCCGGGCGCGTGCAAAGGGTCGTGGCGCTCGGATTATCAAGCGCAACAGCCACATCACCGTGATGGTTTCGGACCAGTAAGAGAGGCCACGATGGGTCAGAAAGTAAATCCAATTGGTATCCGCCTGGGCATCACCCGGGACTGGTCGTCGAAGTGGTACGCTGACAAGCGAACCTTTCCCGGTCATGTAGAAACCGATTATGCAGTTCGTGAATACCTGAAGAAGAAGCTTGCAGAAGCTTCAATCAGCTTGATTCATATTGAACGTCCGGCCAAGAAGGCCCATATCACCATCCACACGGCGCGTCCGGGTGTGGTGATCGGCAAGAAGGGTGAGGATATCGAAAAGCTGCGCATCGAAGTGGCGCGTTTGGTGAAGCTGCCGCTGGTGGACGTGCGTATTAACGTCGCCGAGATTCGCAAACCCGAACTGGATGCCCAGTTGGTGGCCGAAGGTCTGGCCCAGCAGCTGGAACGTCGCGTGATGTTCCGCCGCGCCATGAAGCGCTCGGTGACCAACACCATGCGCGCCGGGGCTGAGGGTATCAAGGTGAAGGTTGGTGGTCGCTTGAATGGCGCTGAAATCGCCAGGTCGGAGTGGTATCGCGAGGGCCGAGTACCCCTGCATACATTCCGGGCTGAGATCGACTACGGTTTTGCCGAGGCCGCTACCACGTACGGAATTATTGGCGTCAAGGTTTGGGTGTTCCGTGGTGAGGTGTTTGACAACCTCGAAACGGGCGGCGCAACCGCGACAGAACAGGCTGGCAAGTAGGAGTAACGGTCATGATGCAGCCTAAGCGGACCAAATTCCGCAAACAGTTCAAAGGGCACAATCGGGGTATCGCAAACCGCGGGGGCTCGGTCGCCTTTGGCGAGTTTGGACTGAAGGCCATTGGCCGTGGACGGATTACCGCCCGCCAGATTGAAGCGGCTCGTCGCGCCATGACCCGTCACGTAAAACGCGGCGGCAAAGTCTGGATCAGGATTTTCCCGGACAAGCCGATTACTACCAAGCCCCTGGAAGTTCGTCAGGGTAAGGGTAAGGGTAACGTGGAGTATTGGGTGGCCCAGATTCAGCCGGGTCGCGTGTTGTATGAGATGGAAGGGGTATCGGAAGTTGTGGCGCGCGAGGCATTTCGCCTGGCCGCAGCCAAGCTGCCGATAGCTACAACGTTTGTTACCCGTCAGGTGATGTGATGAAGGCGAGTGAACTAAAACAGAAGTCTCGTGCCGAGCTTCAGGATGAATTGTTGGTGCTGCGTAAAGAGCAGTTCAATCTGCGTATGCAGCAGGCCACGGGCCAGCTGGCGCGCCCCGACCAATTCAACAAGGTGCGTAAAAACATTGCACGCGTGAAGACGGTGATGCGCCAGATTGAAAAGGCGGGTGAACAGTCATGAGCGCGAGTGAAAAGGTAGAAGTTGTGGAAACTGACGTAAGCAAAACCCGCAATGTCACTGGTCGTGTTATCGGCAATAAAGCCGACAAGTCGATAACGGTGGCTGTGGAGCGCAAAGAGAAGCACCCGGTTT
>JAPHSC010000197.1 GCA_026193125.1 Gammaproteobacteria bacterium | reverse complement strand
GGTCAGCTCGAACTCGGCGTCGAGGTCGCCGACGAGCTCGTGGAGGTCGGGCATCGAGTCCCAGTCGGCGTGGAAGCCCCAGTAGAGCCCGCCGTCGTAGCTGAAGAGCGCGATCCCGACGGCCTGGTTCGCCGCCAGCGGCACCATCGGATAGATCTCGAGCATGCGCGCGCCCAGGAGATGGACCGGTCGTTGGGGCCCGGGCACGTTGGTGATCACCAGGTTAAAGATGGGTCGCACGTACTTGGCGATTTCCATTCGGCTATACAGACGGGACGCCGCAATACCCAGGGTAAAGGGCACGACCTTGGCCGCATCCATCAAGGCAGTGGCGCCGATAGCCTGCGCACGCATCTTGCTCTTTTCGGTGTATTTCCTGATCTCATCCAGGCGATCCAGGGGATTCGCAAGATCTGTAGACAAGGGCACCAGCATGGCCGAGACCTGGTTGCCGCCCTCGGAGGTGGAGGCCCGGACCGAGATCGGTGCCATAGCTGTCAAGGTACTGTCGGGCAACTCACTGTGATGCTCCAGGTACTGTCTCAGGGCGCCGGAGCATATTTCCAGCACCACGTCGTTCACGGTGACCCCCGGTAATTCGTCTTTCAGGGCGCGAATCTCGTCAAGTGGCAGCCAGACCCCGCCAAAGCGGCGCTGGGCGCTGATCGGGACATTAAAGCGAGTCTTGGGACCCCTGAAGGGGACCGTGGGTGGCGCCTGCTTTTCGACCAAGACGTTTTTGCCCACGCTCCACATGCCGGCGGTGACAGCCTTAATTGTCTTTACAGCGAGTTTAGGTTTCGCCAGCAAGTGCATGTATGCATTAGCTAAAAGTGTTAAGTTACTGGGTTCCATATCTGGCATCCAGCGGTCTTCGTGTACCCGCAAGTCGACCTTGCGACTCAGGTCAAACAGGCTGGAGACGAGGTCTACGCTGCCCATCCCATCGACGGCCGCATGGTGCATCTTGTGAATGAGGGCAAAACTGCCTTCAGGTAGTTGATTGATGCCCCCCAGACCTTCCACGAAGGTCATGGACCATAGCGGACGACGTAAATCCAGCGGAATGGCAAATATGTGCTGTGCCAGTTTCCGTAGCTCACCCCAACCACCCGGGCTGGGCAGGGCCATGTGATGAACATGGGAATCCAGGTTGAAATGGGGGTCTTCTATCCAGTAGGGCGCGTCCAGACCCAGGGGTACACTCACCAGGCGGCGGCGAAAAACCTTGGATTTCCCGAGACGCGACTCAATCAGGCGCACGTAATCTTCGAAGTTAAACCCGCCCGGAGGCGCCTTGCAAAACAGGACACCACCAATGTGCATGGGAGTTCGCGTCGACTCCAGGAAAACGAATGACGCGTCGATACCGGTTAGCTGTTCCATAAAGACCCTCGGTCATTTCAGGATGCTGCCCTATCCAGGCTATCCGCCGATGCTACCGCAAAATCGCTGCACTGCACACAAGCAACTTTATAGTGCTTGGGGCCTGACACAAATACGTTTTTCCGTAGCTATCATGTCGCGAAGTGACGATAACGTGCTCGAAATGTGGCGACAAATGACGGATACGCATTAAATATCGCCGATCCGGTTGCAGCATTCCGTTAACCGGGTCGCGGTTTGGGAAGCGATTACAGCTCGATTTGGCATCAATCGAAAGTTGCTTGTCCGAACATGCCCCGGAGGGCCGGCAAGGGTGGCTGGCACAGGCCCAGAACCAAGCCAATGACCGGGAGCGGATCTATCATCCAGGACGTAGGGCGGGTGCCAGTAAGCCTGGGCCGGTGAGACGAGGTACGTGGATAAGGATTTGCCTGAAAGGTTGGGGTACTCTGACGCCAATATGGATTCCTCAAGACAACCCAAGCTGTTCTAAACATATGCCTATCAAAAGTAGCCAGGTACTCAAAGACGTCCGATACGAGATTCGCGGTCAGTTGGCGAATCATGCGCTCGACCTCGAAAAGCGCGGTTACGAGATCATCTCGCTCAACATCGGTAATCCAGGTTTGTTCGGGTTCAGGACACCGGAAACCATGCGTCTTGCGATGATCGAAAATCTCGCTCAGGCCGAGCCGTATTGCCACCAAAAAGGGATCTTTCCGGCGCGCGAGGCTGTCGTTATGCAGCAGCAAAATCGTGGCATCACCGGCGTCACAGTAGAAGAAGTCTTCATCGGTAATGGGGTCAGCGAACTCATCGACCTGTCACTTCGTGCGCTCTTGAATCCCGGCGACGAGGTCCTCGTTCCAAGTCCGGATTACCCGCTATGGAGCGCCGCGGTGGCACTGAACGGCGGTAAGGCGGTGCACTACCGCTGCGCGGAAGATAACGGATTTAAACCGGATATCGCACATCTCGAAGCATCGATCGGTCCGAAGACCAGGGCTATCGTTGTCATCAACCCGAACAACCCCAGTGGTGCCGTTTACGATCGTGCAACACTTGAGAAAATCGTCAAGATCGCAGAAGCGCATGGCCTCGTCCTCATGTCTGATGAAATTTATGACCAGATGGTTTATGACGATGCCGAGTTCATTCCGCTTGCAACGCTGGTAACGGAAACTGTATGCCTCACATACTCGGGGCTTTCAAAAATATATCGGGCCTGTGGCTATCGCGTTGGCTGGTGCGTATTCAGCGGTGACCTTGACAAGGCGCGTGACTATATTCACGGCATGGAACTCCTGTCAGCACTAAGACTGTGTAGCAACGTGCCGGGGCAATGGGCCGTGCAAACGGCGTTGGGTGGTTTTCAGAGTGTCAAAGAACTGGTGACGCCAGGCGGTCGCCTGTACCAGTCCAGAGAAGCGGTTATAGAACGCGTCGCGGCAAGTAAATTCCTGCACCTGGAGCGTCCCATGGGCGCCATGTACTCATTTATTCGACTGGATGAGCGCTTTCGCGGGAAGGTTGACGACCAGACCTTTGCTCTCGAGTTGCTGGAAAAGCATCACGTTCTCGTTGCACCCGGCAGCAGCTTCAACACGCCTTACACGGATCATTTCAGAATCACGACGTTGCCGGATACGGATACGATCAACATCGTGTTTGACCGCATCGAATCCTTACTGGGTCAGTACAGCTGACCAATGCAGGGCTGACTCGGTGATGTGCTGGGCCTTCTCTAGTCCGTCCCAGCGGCTGCTTCTGACCCAGTGCGGTCATTCGCTGTTTGTTGTCGGGTTCATCTATAGATGCAGTTTTCACACAGCCTCGGCCGACAGAAGCCGGCCAAACAAATCTTCTGACTTATCTAAGTACTGCTTGCTGGCGCGCTGAGCTTTGCTGGACAATAAGGTACTTCCCCGAGCGCGAGGAGCGTACATGCGAAACCAAATCCTGTTGCTAGCTGCGTTACTCATGCCGGGCGTGGCGGCCTGGGGCCAGACCGACTTTGAAGAGCAGCCCTTCGGTATTGGCCTCGAGACCGGCGGTGTCTGGTTTTCGAGGAACGACACTCGCATCCCGAGCGAGACGGGAACCGAGTTCGACATGGCGAAGCTAACCGGGTCGGGCCCGAATTTCTTCGCGCGCCTCGACGGTTACTGGAACATCAATGACAAGCACGGATTGCGCGTAGTACTTGCGCCGCTTGAAGTTTCTGGCACTGGCAACCTGCCCGATGATACGGAATTCGCCGGCGAGATCTTTTCCGCCGGCGCGACGGAAGGGATCTACAAATTCAATACTTACAAGGTCTCCTACCGCTACACGTTTGTCGACAAACCGAATTTGCGATGGCGAGTCGGTTTCACGGGCGTGATTCGGGATGCCAACGTCGAGCTACGGCAAGGGGACCTTAAAGCGAATTACAGCAACGTCGGCTTCGTGCCAGCGCTGCACCTGTCGAGCGACTACAGTTTTGCCGAGCGATGGATGCTGCGCTTCGACTTCGACGGGCTCGCTGGGGGACCCGGACGGCTATTCGACGTCGCGCTGAAGCTAGACTACGCGGTCAATGACAACTGGCGCATCGGGGGTGGCTACCGCACGCTCGAAGGCGGCGCCGACACCGACGACGTCTACAGCTTTGGATGGCTGCACTATGCAGTGCTCGACGTGCGCTATCGGTTCTAGGGCTGGCGCGGCAAAACATGAGACATTCGGACCCATGCCCGATTGGTCGGGCCGCAACATGGCGGCTGGATGCCGCATGCTCAATTCATGGCCTCG
>JAPHSC010000069.1 GCA_026193125.1 Gammaproteobacteria bacterium | reverse complement strand
GTGCACCGTCTAACATGGTGCGTAAGACGCACCCTGCTCAAGACGCCGGTTCAAGCATGGATAAAAGCATCTCTAGTGGAGGGCTTTCCCGCAACCGGTAAAGTTACGTCCATCCAGGCTGACACTGACACGGGTCTCGAAGACCTGGTCGCTCATGCTGTCATGACAGGGCCCCGGCCGCAGCACGACCTCAAGCACCTGTCCGTCTGACTCGCCCCGAAACCGGCTGCCAGTGCCGTCTTGCAGCGACTCCGGTGCGGTCACTGGGACCTGAACCTCGGCATTACCATAGTCGTAGCTTAGCCGCATACGGTCCGGCCAGATGACCAACTCCCAGCCCGGCTCATTACCCAGGCCTCGAAAATCCGCACCGCCGAGCTTGGCAGCCTCGAAACGACTCTCGGGCCGGTCCACCGTGCAATCGATCCGGGTACCCCTCTCTTCCAGATTAATGCTCTCGTCAGCCAGCACCACTGCCAGGTCCATCTGGTAATCGCCCGTCTCGCCCGTCACCTGCATGTCCAGCGGATTCATATCACCGGAATTCCAGTGACCAAATCGCACCAGCCCGTCGTTGAAAAAATATTGAGTCATCTCTACCGATCGATCCGGCAAGAACAGCCATGCCTGGCTGTCCGATACTTCCAGGACTACGTGACGGCCAGCACAGTCCATCGCCAGCACCCGCTTGTCTGGCAAGCCCGGTGCGCCGCCAAGCGCCTCGGCCCGTTCCAGGGGCGTTACCGGCTGGTGCAGGGCGCCGCCGGCAAGAGCGCCGGCAATCGCAGACCCAGCCAGGCCGCCCGCGACGCCGCCGCAGCCCACCGTTGATATTCCCAGTACCGCAACCAGCGCCGGTCTTGCCCACATGTCTATTTGCTCGCGTTTACCCATGATAGGCGATGTTGCGCGCGCCGCGCTCTGCAATCAATAACTCAACTGAAATCAGAATCACCCTCTGTAACCCATTGCCCTTGGCGGGAATCGGCAAGCCGCTGATACACTGCGGAGACTGCCGCGCACGCCTGTACCAGGCTGGGGCTCACGCAAGAGATGATCAATTCACGGAAGTCCGCATATGAATGATCAGGAATTTCTCGAAGGATTCGAGCGCTGCACCATCCCGCGGGAAAAGTGGAGCCACGAGGCCCACATACGCATGGCCTGGCTGTACCTGACCTGCTATCCACTTGAGCAGGCACTGGAAAAAATCTGCTCGGGTATCCAGCGCTATAACAAGGCTGTCACGGGCTCAACCGACGGGTACCACCACACTGTAACGCTGGCCTTTTCACGCTTGATCGCCGCACGTCTCGCACCAGGCGAGGATTATGCTGCGTTCAGGGTCGCCAATCCGGATCTGTACGCCTCGCGCCCGCCGGTCCTGGCACGATTCTATAGCGATGAACACCTGTTCAGCGAACAGGCAAAGCGGGAGTGGCGAAATCCCGACCTGGAGCCGTTACCTACGCCGGCCGGCTTTTAAAAATCGCCCACGGTGGTCGTGGTGCGCTTGCTGGCCCAGAATTTGTAGATGAACGCTACGTAGATAGCTTGGGTGGTGTCATCGGTAAACAGCGGACTGTTCTGGTTGCGTGCCCCCTGCAGGAATTCCAGCCTGACGCCGCCGCGAACCTCGAATTTTTCCGTCACCGGCTGGACCAATGACAAGCCAAGCGTCGTCCCCAGGTAACCAGCGCTGGCTTGATAGGCGGGTCGTTGGGCATTGGCAAACGCGGGGTCCACCTCATAGTAATATTGCATGTACTCGCTGGTTGCGAAAGTAGGCGTAAGACGCAGCTTCAAGCGTTTGCCCGCCTGCTCGAAATGGCGGACATAGCGCAACTCCGGGGAAAAGGACAAGCCACGCCAGGTCGGGTCCAGGCCATCCAGCGATACGGCACCACGGGCTTGTAACGCCAGGTAGACATCGCCTGCATACAGCGGCTGCCTGGTGAACATGAGTTCCAGCTCCGGCCCCAGCTCAATCAAGGGATCCAGGTCTGGCATGCCGACGCGTGCTTCGATGTCAGCGCTCTTGGAGCCAAAATTCAAATCCATGTCCAGGTCCAGGCGCAACCAGTCACTGCGGAACAACCTGCCTCTTATGGGCTTTTCCGTGTCCTCACCCAGACGCAGAAACTTTCCCCTGTAGATCGGCAAGGGCAAGGGCAAGAAATTTGCCTGCTTTTCAGCAGAACCCGGGTAAGCGGGACCGTATAAACCATACCCCGCAATGGCGAACTCCCAAAGCGGCTTGGCCTGCGAT
>JAPHSC010000378.1 GCA_026193125.1 Gammaproteobacteria bacterium | reverse complement strand
TAGCTGGTGCCCAGAGAGAACTGGAGCTGTTTCCGGCAAAGCACAAGGCACCGGAGTTGAGCGACGCCCGGCTTGCGCCGCACGTGGATAATCAATTTGTCGAGGCTGTGCTGGCGGGCGAGCACTGATCGAGGGCGCTCCGCCGGAACTCCTGGCGTCAGCCTCGAGTGGTGGGCTGGCCAGGGGTGCTTCTCCACCCATTCGTCACCACACCGGGATGTCTGCCGGGCACGGATTCGAAGGTGGTGGGCACTGTCGCTACCGTTGGTGGCGTATATACTCATGCTTCACACACATGGAGCTTGGTTAACATGGCAGGAGTCGAAGGCAGGGTGACGCTGGTCACCGGGGCGGGCCGGGGAATAGGCAAGGCAACGGCCCTGTTGCTGGCGTCGCGGGGCGCCCGAGTGATGTGCGTATCACGCAACCAAGAGGAACTGGTCGCGACCGGCCTGGATTACACGGTGGCCGATCTGGGTACCGTCGAGGGATGTGAGCTGGCGGTCAATGAGACCACCCGTCGCCTGGGTCCGGTGCAGATCCTGGTGTGCAACCACGGATTGGGTTCAGCGCACGAGAAAGTGCTCTGGGAACAAACGCCCGAGGTGTGGGATCAAAGTATGCGTATCAACCTGGACGCTCCGTTTCATTTGTCCCGCCTGTTGATGCCGGGCATGATCAAAGCCGCTTACGGCCGCCTGGTCTACACCAGTTCCACCGCCGCCCAGATCGCCGAGCATGCCGGCTGTGCCTACAATGCCTCCAAGGCCGGCTTGCTGGCGCTCATGCGCTCGGCTGCAACTGACGGCGGGGTCCATGGCATTACTGCCAACGCTGTCCTGCCAGGTTGGGTACGCACCGAGATGGCCGAGCGCTCGGCCCTGGCGGACGCGCAGCAACGTGGCATCACGACCGAGCAGGTATGGCAGGAGCGCGCCGCACTGTATCCACCGAAACGGGTTGCTACCCCGGAAGAGGTAGCTCACATGATCGCCTTCCTGGCGTCGGAGGAATCCAGCGGCGTCAGCGGCGAGTCCATACGCGTGGCCCTGGGAAGTCACTGGTAGAGATGGGCGCGGCTGGCCAAAATCGGGTTGGGGATTACCGGTAACCGGGGTCTAACTTCGTTGATTTGCTTGGTTGTGTGCCGAAATCCGGATACAATCCCGTCTTCGTACGATCCCGGCCGGCGGCCAAACTACCCGTGAAACAGTGCCGCGTGAGGTGACTTTGAGCCTCGCCCGGGCCGTGTATTACCCGGAGAATGATTCGACATGCTGAAACGGACAGCCTACCGCGGTCGCGACGGGGCACGCATCGCCCTGCTGCTGGCGGGGCTCCTGTCTATGGCCCCGGCGATGCCCATGGATGATCCGGGTGCGGAACTCCTGTCGGAAATGGCTGGACCCCTTGACGACACCGCGCCGGATCGAAAACAGGCCGAAACGGTTTTCATGCCCATACCCATGTCCAACCCCACGGTGGGTACCGGTGGCGCCATTGCGGTGATGCGACTGTTCCAGTTTGACGAAGACTCCCAGTCGTCAAGTGTTACGGGCGGTGCCATGTACACCAACACCGAAAGTTGGGCCGTGGGGGGGATTGCGAAGCTGAATTTTCACCAGGACAAATACCGGGTCCAGGCGGGTGGTGGGTATTTCTCCATGAACCTGGATCTTTACGGTCTGGGGGTGGGGGACCGACTGCCGCTGGTAATCCCGATTACCGAGAAGGGCTATTTTGCGATTGCAGAGGGATTGATGCGCTTCGGTTCCGGTTTCTACATCGGACCCAGGTTCCGCTATCTCCAGGTAGACTCCTCGCTTAACTTCGCCGTTCCACCGGAAACGGGCAATCCGCTGCCCGGTCTGTTGCTTACCAGCGCAGGTCCGGGGTTGCGCGCCATGTGGGACACCAGGGATCACCTGCTATATCCAGGCTCGGGATTTAACCTGGATTTCAAGCTCAACACCTCTTTGGAGTCGGTCGGTGCCGACCGTAATTACAGCACTTACCGCCTTGCCTACAGTCACTACTACACGTTGGCCGAGAACCAGGTACTGGCCGCCCGGCTCACGCTGTGCGCGGCCTCGGACAATGCGCCGTTCTACGATATCTGCCTGTTTGGCAGCGACAATGCCTTGCGCGGTTACGTGGGTGGGCAATACCGGGATTTTCGCATGCTCACCGCCGAAGCCGAGTACCGCTGGCGTTTCACCGAGCGCTTCGGCATGGTGGCGTTTGCTGGACTGGGGCAGGTAGCGCCCAGTTTCAATGAGCTGAATTCGGACAATACCCTGCCCAGCGTGGGCGCCGGTCTGCGTTTCATGGCGTCCAGGGAGCACAAGGTTGATATCAGTATGGACTGGGCCTTCGGCAAGGACTCCGATGCGCTCTACTTCTACATCGGTCAGGCATTTTAAGGACGGGACCGTGCCGGATCAGGCCAACGGCATCCTCATCTGAAAGAAAAAGTTCATGCCGGGCATTCGCGCTGGCAGGTTTTCGGTGTTGCGGATGGGAAACGGGGCCGGTTACAACTCACGGTACGCGCGGCGTTAACCGTGCATGACTTGCATCCAGCCCCGTATTCTTCCTGTTACTCTACCGCTGTCTGGGGTGTACCACTGCCACCCACAACCGGCGACCAGTGCGAAGCACGAATCTTCCACTTGCCGTCTTCTTTCACGTACGCCTGGGTGGCTCGAGTGAAGTAATGCGCCACTGCCGCGCCGTCCTTGGGCTTCCAGGACCCTTCGGAGTAATACATGGCCACGGCCGCCTGGCCAGGCACCAGGGTAATCACCTTGATGTATTTCACGCTCAGGTTGAAACTTTCGTACTCGGTGGGACTACCGCCAGAAGCCAATTCCTGGGCCAGGCCGCCACTGGACCAGAATTCCAGGGCGCCATCCTTGGAGTAGCTGTCGGTCTCGTCCTTCAGATTCTTTCTCGTGTAGGCGTTTCCATCCATGATCAACTTGGTGATCTCTTTTTCGGTCGCCGGATCAGCCTGGGCCAGGGTGCTTGCCAGAAATAGCGTTGCTAGTAGTAGTCCGAGTATTTTTTTCATTTTGTTATCCTTGTTGTTTGCGTAGCTTGTCCCTGCAGGGGAGGAAGGCTTCCTATCCTTGCGGACCCGGTCACGCTACGCGCTCAGCCCCCGGGGGTCAAATCGGCGCTGCGCCGCAGTATCGGTAGACTGATCCGCAAAACTGTTCTTCAGGACTTCACGTAGTCGCGCTGCGGGTGTAGGCAACGGCCTGTCTCCTGCTATGCTGTGTGAAACAACAAAAAGGTGTTTCCGGACATGCAGTCCATCATCTCGGTACGCGGTCTCAGCAAGGTCTACGAGGGTGGCTTCCAGGCGCTCAAGAACGTGAACCTGGAAATCCAACAGGGCGAGATCTTTGCCCTGCTGGGTCCTAACGGCGCCGGCAAGACCACTCTGATCAGCATCATATGCGGCATTGTCAATCCGGGCTCGGGCCAGGTACTGGCGGATGGGCATGACATCGTCACCGGGTTTCGGGAGGCACGTTCCCGCATCGGACTGGTACCCCAGGAGCTGACCACGGATTCCTTTGAGACTGTATGGAATACCGCAAGCTTCAGCCGCGGTTTGTTTGGCAAGCCGGCCAATCCGGCGCACCTGGAGTCGGTGTTGAGAGAGTTGTCGCTGTGGGACAAGCGCGATACCCGCATCATGAAATTGTCGGGTGGCATGAAGCGCCGGGTGATGATCGCCAAGGCGCTGGCGCATGAACCGCAAATTCTTTTCCTGGACGAACCCACCGCGGGTGTGGACGTGGAGTTGCGTCAGGATATGTGGAATATGGTGCGGCGGCTGCGTGAAAGCGGCGTGACCATTATCCTGACCACTCACTACATAGAGGAAGCGGAGGAAATGGCCGACAGGATCGGCGTAATCCACAAGGGCGAGATCATCGTGGTGGAGGACAAGGACGTGCTGATGAAAAAGCTCGGCAAGAAGCAGTTGACCCTGCAATTGCAGACACCGCTGGCTGATATCCCGCCCGAGTTGGCGGCTTACCCCCTGGAGCTTTCTGCTGACGGCGCCCAGCTGGTGTACACCTTTGATGCCCAGGGTGACCGCACGGGCATTGCCGGTCTGTTGCGACGCCTGGGCGATCACGGCATCGACTTCAAGGATTTGTATACCAGCGAGAGTTCCCTGGAGGAAATTTTCGTCAGCCTGGTGAGGTCGCGAGCATGAATCTCTACGGTATCCGTGCGATCTACCTGTTTGAAATGCACCGTGCCTGGCGCACCCTGATGCAGAGTCTGGCCACCCCGGTTATTTCCACTTCGCTGTATTTCGTGGTCTTTGGCTCGGCCATCGGTTCACGCATGGCCCAGGTGGACGGGGTGAGCTACGGCGCCTTTATCATTCCTGGTCTGGTGATGCTCGCCCTGCTTACAGAGAGCGTCTCAAATGCGTCCTTTGGTATTTACATGCCGCGCTATAACGGCACCATCTACGAGGTGCTGTCGGCGCCCATCTCTTTCGTGGAAATCCTGATAGGCTACGTGGGTGCGGCGGCCAGCAAGTCTATCGTGCTGGGCTTCGTGATTTTGCTTACCGCCAGGTTGTTCGTGGACTACGAGATTCAGCATCCGGTGTGGATGGTGGGCTTCCTGGTGCTCACGGCAGTGACATTCTGCCTTTTCGGTTTCGTGATAGGTATCTGGGCCGATACCTGGGAGAAGCTGCAGGTTGTGCCCATCCTGGTGGTCACTCCGCTGGCCTTCCTGGGCGGCAGTTTTTACTCCATCAGCATCCTGCCTCCGTTATGGCAGAAGATCACCCTGTTCAATCCGGTGGTGTATTTGATCAGCGGTTTCCGCTGGAGCTTCTACGGGGTGTCCGATGTCAGTCCGGCCATCAGTCTGGGCATGACCATGATGTTCATGTTGCTGTGCCTGGTAGTCATCGGCTGGATTTTCAAGACCGGCTACCGTTTGAAAACCTAGCCTCTTTTGTGCGCCGCGCAGGCTGC
>JAPHSC010000435.1 GCA_026193125.1 Gammaproteobacteria bacterium | reverse complement strand
ACCGCCTGTCCGTCCATCCCTGGCCGGCCGTTCCCGGCTCGTGGAGCTATGCTCCCCGCAGGCTACGCCAGTCGCCGTTCACCCATTGAACTACACCCGCGCTCTGTCAGAAACCTTTTCCCTGGCATCCCTGCCTGCGCGTCCAGCGGAATTCTACAACCTCAGGTCTTGCTCCGCCACAGTCCCTGTTTAAAGGAATTGTCTACGCCATATGGAGCGCGGGCCTCAGGTCTTGTCGGAAACACTGGCACTGCGGGTAATGGTCTCCCACTTGTGCTTGCCACCACGCAACCAGCGGAATAACCCCTGCAAGCGCCAGATTGCGGTCAGCTGCCGAAAGCCAAGATTCTCGACAATCGCAATGAGAAAGAGCACCAACAAGTCACGGATGCGGGGATACATATGGAAGGACATTTCTTCAAGCATGATCGCACTGGTCGAGAGCAATATCCCCAGCCCGACCGCAAGGCCAAAAAATATCATGCTCTCCGGCCACCCCAGCCAGCCCATCCACCCAAAGTACAACAGAAGAAACATCCCGAGAACTTCAAGAATTGGCCCGAACAGCTCAAACACCAGGTAAAACGGTATCGCCAACCAGGATACCGTGCCGCCCCGGGGGTTAAATATCAGCGAGCGGTTCAACATGAGCGCCTGGCCGAGGCCATTCTGCCAGCGGACACGCTGGCCCTTGAGATCCTTCAAGTTCTCTGGCGCATCAGTCCAGCAGACCGGATCCGGCAGGAAGGTGATGCGATAGGGGCGCCGCTTTTCTTTCATGATCCGGTGCATGCGCAGGATCAATTCCATATCCTCGCCAACGGCGTCTTTGTTGAAGCCACCGACCTCGATCAGGGTTTCCTTGTGAAACACACCGAAGGCACCGGAGATGATCAGCAATGCGTTAATAGGCGACCAGCCCATTCGACCAAACAGGAAGGCCCGGAGGTACTCCACCACCTGCACCAGGGCAAGATAATTTCTTGGCAGGCCGACTTCCTCCAGAAATCCCTGACGGACTACGCAGCCGTTCGCGATGCGTACCGTACCCCCCACCGCAATAGTGGTCTGATCTTCGTGAAAAGGGCGAACAACCCGGCGCAAACTGTCCGGCTGCAAAATGCCATCTGCGTCCACTACACAGACCAGCGGATAGCGGGCAGCATTAATACCGGCGTTGACGGCGTCCGCTTTACTGCCCCCATTGACCTTGTCAATAATGCGCAGGTTTTTGTAGCGTAGCGATCGGTAGACGCCCCTGACTTCCGAGCTTTCAACACGGATTCTGTAGGCCTCGGGGAATACTCGTAGTCCGAAGGCGTCAATCATGGTCTGCAGCGTCGAATCGCTTGAGCCGTCGTTCACCACGATCAACTCAAAATCCGGGTAATCCATTTGCAGGAGAGCTTTGATTGAGGTAATGATCGACGTCGCTTCATTGTAGGCCGGCACGATGACGCTGATCGGGATATCAAGTGACGAGAACACACCCTCTGCCTGAAAACGATTCGCTGTCTGCAAGTATTTCCGAATGCCGATTGTGGCGATAATGTTCTGGGCCAGGTAGCCAACGTTGATGCCAACAAAATACAACAGGAATATCCACTGGGTGTGGTGAACAAATACTTCAATCGTCATTACAAGCCCGCCTCGGCGATCGCCTGCCCAAGCATGTCCCTGGCAAAGGGATCCGTCTGGCGCTGCTGCAACTGGTGCAGAGCGTTGGGCCCAAGGAAAGGCAAGGCCGCAATTGCCTGCGCCGCCCGGTAGCGAACCCACCACTCTGGATCCTCGAGCATGGCTTCCAGTAAGGGGAAGTGTTCCTTGAGGCCTGCCCTGCCCAGAATCTGGGCAACACGCAGACGCACGAACCATGCTTCGTGAACTGCCAGGCGCTCTATTCCAGGCAGCCCACCATGGCCTGAAAGCAGCTCAAGGGCTGCTGCCAATACCCCGGCATCCTGGCTTTTGCTGACCAGCTCGGCCGCAACTTCATCAGCGCTCCCGGTTTCCATCAACGGTGCAAATTTCATCAGGTGAATCTGGCTTTTGGGGTCTCCACTGCGTAGCGCCCGCCCCATCGGCTCGCTAATCACATCGCTGCCAGCCTTGCGCAGAAACGTAGCCACCCTTGTTTGCGGCCAGTCCCGGCGGAGCGCAATCAATGGCATTAAAACGGGCATGGCCTTTTCTGCATCAATGTCTACCAGGGCGACAGCCGCAGTAATCGAAATCGCACTGCTCGGATTTCCGACTGCCTCCATAATAGCCGGCCAGCTTTGCTTGTCCCTGAGGTGGCCGAGGGTCTGTATGCCCAGCAACTTCGATGCTATTTTTCTCTTATGCAGCAGGTGCAGGGCCGCAGCGCGGAAACCCAGGTGGTCCGCAAGAGATATCAAGTTCTCTGTGGCGTCGCCGGCAACCGTTGTACGCGTCAGATTCCATTCCTCCAGAATATCGATCAGCTGGTTGCGCTTGATCGCGGGCAAGCCACTCCAGTTATCCTGCGTATCGGAAACAACGGCCGACGCGAAAATTCGACGCCAGCGGGCAATCAAGGGAACATGGCGGCGTTCAGCGATAGTCGTCGCTACGCGTAGTCCCAGGGTGTAAAGAAACAGCACCAGGGTTGAGGCCACGGCAACGATCGTCGACCACAGCGCGGCGGTAACCGATGTATCAAAGTCCGACTGTAAGAGCCAGTCCAACATAGTTCCTCCGATACAGGTCGCCCTGGAGATGGGTGCCCGCGGACCAGGACAATGCCAGCCGCTCGCTGAATGCGTGCCTCCCGGACAGGGTGGCGCTGCGTACCGATGTCTCCAGCACCTGGCCGGCGCCAACGGCTTCGGCCTCGTCACCACCAGAAAGCGTGAGTCTCACGCTGGTCTGTGGCGTGAGGTACCAGTCCATAGCCAGCGACTGGGCGAGGCTGTTCTCGTAACCATGCAGATGCGAGAGCTTGAGTCCATAGGCCAGGCGAAAATCACCAAAGTAGCGTTGCAAGGCAGCGCCGTAAGTACTGACTGTCGCCGTGGTATAACGGCGCTGCTGAAAAGCCAGATCGCCGACCCAGGCCTTGGCGAACGGTCGCTCTACATAAAATGCGTAGCCGGTTTCCGGCTGAAAGTTCGCATCGGGACTGGCGCTGAGCTCGCCACCCAGGGTCCAGTCCCCGGGGAAGCGCCATGCACCACCGGCGACAAACTGCTGGTCCGTATTGTCGAAGCGTACGTCCCTCCCGACACGACCGAAGTAGCGCTGATCACCACTCCTCACCCAGTCCAGTTGCAGGAACTGGTTATTCCAGTCGGGATTATCTCCGGTCAGGCTCTCGTAGCCTGCTCCTGCGGTGATCTTCCAGTGAATCTCCTCGACTTCCCCTCGCGATCGCCGCCATTCGGAGTCGGGAAAGCGGGTTTCGGCCTCCAGCCTGAGCGCCTCCAGCGTGGTCTTGCTGGCAGCGTCCTGTTGTCGGCCGAGTATTGAGATTTCCAATTGCCAGACATCCTCATAGCCAGGCGCAAGGGCCCGGGCACGCTCGAGTTCAAGCAGCGCTTCGGAGTCCCTGCCGGCCCAGCCCAACACGCGCGCACGAGCCAATGAGTGGTCGACATCGTCGGGAAATTTCTGAATCAGGACATCGTACTGCGCGAGTGCCTCTGCATACCGGCCTGCCTGGCCCAGCAGCCTGGCGAGTTCGGCACGTGCAGTGTAGTCATTCGGCTGGGCTGCGATTACTGATTCCAGGGCACGAATCTCCGGGGTCCTGTCGACCACCCTCTCTGCCCGTTCCCCTGTCTGGGATTGTCCTGCGAGGGATGGAGCCGGACCAAACAAAACAGCCACAGCCAGGCTGGCAAGCGACAAATATTTGCAAACTGGCGTCATCTGTTTATCCCCAGGCGTTCAAACGTGGCAATCAAGGCGCGAGCCCTCGCCAATAACTCCTTTGGCCGAAAGGGCTTGGTTACGTAATCGTTCGCGCCGGTATTCAGCGCCCTGACAACATCCATTTCCAGCACTTTTCCCGACAGTACAATGATCGGTACATTCATCCAGGTGCGGCTTTGCCTGGCATCAATGATGATCTGGTACCCAGTAACATACGGCAGGGTCAACGCGGTCACCATCAGGTCGACCGCCGGCTCGTTGTTTATGAACGCTTGTGCCTCGCGGCCGTTTACCGCAGTGAGAACGTCGTAATTGGCGCGTTTGAACATGAACTCCAGCAGTTGCATCGTGTGCGGGTCAGCCTGGACCAGAAGAATACGGTGCCCTGGAGCCGGGGCGCCCGTATCCAACTCATCGCCCGTTATGGAGCCAGCAGGCGTCTTTGCGATGGCGATGGCCAACGCCTCAACATGCGCCAGCCCATCGGTCGTCAACTCCCAGCCATCCGCCGTTCTGAATGCGAGTTTCTTATGCTGCGTAAGCTGCGCCAGGACATTCCATTTCTTGATGTCAGCTACGCCATGCCTGGCGGCCAGGGCCCTGATGACTTTTACCGGCTTGGGCGTATCGGGCTGGATCGCCAGGCAGCAGAATATTTTATCGGCCTGACTCAGGTGCTGGGTGCTCAGAAGATCCTGCAGTATGGATTCGGTTAGCAAGCTGATTCCTTATGCCTGTCCTGCATCACGGATCAATTTTCAGATCGGTTGAATCCATGATGTCACGAATGCATTAGATCATAGAAGCATTCTGCCGTTTCTTGTTTGCGCCTGGTTACAGCAGCCGCTCTTTCACGGGGCAAATTGTACACACAAGTGGCGTTGGTTTGACTCCCCAGGGCCCGTGAATTGATGCAGGCGACCTCAGCAGGACTCCAATTTCTCCGATTGAGAGCCAAAACTTCGTTGCTGCCGCGGTTTCCGTGCGGGCACCGCCCGACACGGTGCGTAGAACGCACCCTACGACGCTGGCGGTAAGCCGGTAAAGATCCGTAGGGTGTACTCCGTGCACCAGCCAATGCGGTGCGTAGAACGCACCCTGCGACGCACGATCTCCCCCATAATAAGAAAAGCCCCCTTGCGGGGGCTTCTTTATTCAGATCGAGGTGAAGTGGGCCCGAAGGCCCACTCCGTATGCCTCATTTACTCGAACAGACTCATGATCTT
>JAPHSC010000266.1 GCA_026193125.1 Gammaproteobacteria bacterium | reverse complement strand
GGTGACGGCAGTGGCAAGGGCGTAATTGGTACCGGTAGCGGGGACGTCACTGTGCGGCTCGACGCTGGCAGCAACTAGGCGTTCGCGTCCGAGGGACAGAGCAAGGCCCGGTTTTATGACCGGGCTTTTTTTATTCATCCCTCTGACTCCGGATAGCCAGCTGTTACTATCTTCCGCATAAGAATCCTGACTGTCAGAGAGGTGTCGGAATGTTGCTGGAGACCAAGGCGTCCTTGTGGCGGGCCCGTATCAGTTTCTTGCTGTCCAACAACTATTTGTATTTGCTGCTCGCCTTGAGCGGGGTGCTGGTGCTGTGGCCGATGCTGCAGCCGCTGACCATGTGGGCGGGCGTCCTTGAGGGCCTGCTGTTCCTGAGCCTATGGCTCAGTATATTTGCTGCCAGTCGCAGGCCAAGGCAGCGGGCAATCGCCCTCGCGCTCGCGACATTAGGAGTGACGATTCGGCTTGGTTGGGGATTCCTTGACCTGCCGGATGCGTACATGGAGTTTATGTACGCCCTGTTTTTTTTCTATGCGGCCGCCCTCATGGCGATACACATATTCAGTACCAGTGAAAAGGTAAATGTGAATATGATTTACGGCGCAGTCAGCGTCTATATGTTGATCGGCCTGGCCTTTGCTTTTGTATTTGCGGGCATGGCGGGACTTTCCCCTGAATCATTCTCCGGTCTGGATCAGGGACCGGGCGCGCGAAATTTGTTCATGCAGACAATTTATTTCAGTTTTGTCACGCTCTCTACGGCGGGATACGGCGACATACTTCCAGTCTCGGATCTGGCCAGGCCGCTGGCCTATGCGGAGGCCATCGCCGGGCAGCTCTACCTGACAGTCCTCGTGGCCAGGCTGGTGGGCATGCATATCAGTGAGCGCATTCGCCGCTAGGCCCGCTCCCTGCCAAATCTTGCCACGAGCTTGTGCTTGCGCAGGAGACCCCGCAGCTGATCATAACTGAGGCCGAGTAGCCGGGCGGCGTCAGCCTGCTTGTAGCGGGCCATCTTCATGGCGTCCTCCAGGGCCCGCAGCTCCACTTGCCTGATGTGCGCTTTGAGGTCCAGGGGCAAGCTGTTCAGGGCAGGGCTGCGTGGTTCCGCTACGACCGAGGCAGGGTCGACCGGCGTATTCGGGCCGGCGGAACTCGCGGCATAGCCGGAATCAAATGGGTCGAACACGATATCGTCAATCTCCGCGTCCGGATCCGGACATCGGTAAACCGAACGCTCCACCGCATTTTTCAACTCACGGACGTTGCCTGGCCATGGGTAACTCAGCAAGCGCGCAGTCGCCTCGACCGTAAAGCCTGGAAAATACAGGCGGCTCAACTCCGAGGTGATATTCAGGGCAAAGGCATGCGCCAGGGCCAGGATGTCTTCCTGCCGTTCCCGCAGGGGCGGTACATTTATTACATCGAAGGCCAGGCGGTCCAGCAGGTCTGAGCGGAAGCGGCCCTCGCGCGCGAGCAATGGTAGATTCTCATTGGTCGAGCCCACGATACGGACGTTGACCCTGATCGTATTGCTACCACCCACCCGTTCAAACTCACCGTATTCGATGACCCTGAGTATTTTTTCCTGCATGCGCGATGTGATGTTGCCAAGCTCATCCAGTATCAGGGTACCGCCGTTGGCTCTCTCGAAGCGTCCGGCGTGATCCCGGGTCGCGCCGGTGAACGCCCCGGCCTGGTGCCCGAATAACTCGGATTCAAGAATGCTTTCAGTCAGGGCGGCGCAGTTGACCTTGACCAGGGGTTGCTCCCAGCGGGGCGACAGGTAATGCAGCCTGGCGGCGACCAGTTCCTTGCCGGTTCCTCTTTCGCCGACGACCAATACAGGCTTGTTCAGCGCGGCCGCCCGGGACACATGTTCCATCATGGCCAGGAAGCTTGGCGCCTCGCCAATGATGGGCCGGGATTGGGTATCGCCTGTAGACATAGGGCGAAAAATACCAAGTAATCGTCATAAATGCTAGTAATTGGTGTATTTAGCCAATCAGGAATCTCGGGACAAAATTTATATCGTTATAAAACAATCAGTTATGAGGCATCGAACTTGGCACGCTTGCTGCAATAGATAGTTTAAGTACGGACGTGAACCTAGAGGATGAGGACATGGGAATATTTTCAAGATTTTCCGACATCGTAAATTCCAACATCAATTCCATATTGGAAAAGGCCGAAGATCCTGAAAAGATCGTCCGCCTGATGATCCAGGAGATGGAAGATACGCTGGTCGAGGTACGCTCTTCGGCCGCGCGGGCCATCGCCGACAAGAAGGAACTGAACCGGAAGCTGGCTGCGGTGGAGCGCGACGGTGAGGAATGGCAGGACAAGGCTGAACTGGCTATCCGCAAGAACAGGGATGACCTGGCCAAGGCGGCCCTGGCCGAGAAGCGGCGCATGGATGATTCTGCCGGGGCGTTGCGTGAGCAGTACATGGCGGTGGAAGAAGGCCTGGGCAAACTGAACGAGGATATTGGAAGGCTGGAAGAAAAGCTGGCTGATGCCAAGTTGCGCCAGAAGGCCCTGATTACCCGCCACCAGACCGCCAGTCACAGACTGGAAGTGCGGAAGAAGATACACGACTATAAGATTGAAGACGCGCTGGTTCGCTTTGAACAGTTCGAGCGCAAGATGGAAACCGTGGAGGGCAGGGTTGAGGCCTATGACCTGGGACGGAAGAAGGACCTGAGCCAGGAGTTCAAGGATCTGGAGAACGCGGAATCGGTGGAAAAGGACTTCGAGGAACTCAAGGCGAAAATGGCCAAGACCTCCGATAGCTGATGAGCCGCCCGAGTTTTCCGCGCGGGGAAGATGGTAGGAAAAAGTCTCAGATCCAAGACGCCAATCGCAGTTGGGCAGGCCCGCCAGGATTGGGTGAACAGATGCCGGATTGTTGACACAAGCTGCGAGTTTACAAACAGATCAGAGACTCTTTGAGGAATAAGCGAGAGAAGCAATGGGTGAAATGGTCGTAATTCTAAGCCTTGCCGTGATTGCCCCACTGGTGATCATCCTCCACTTCGTTACCAAGTGGAGGGAGAGCAAGGGGCTGTCCAAAGAGGACGAGAAGATGCTGGAAGATCTCTGGGGCAATACCCAGAGAATGGAAAGCCGAATCAATTCCCTGGAGACGATTCTGGATGATGTGGCGCCGGAATGGAGAAAAAGGACATGAGACTCCCGGTTGATGGAACGCCCCTTTACCGTGACAGCGAAAATGGAATGCTGCTGGGTGTCTGTGCCGGGGTCGCCGATTACCTGGATACGAGTGTGCTATTGGTCAGGGTAGTAGCAGTGCTGGTACTGATTTTCCTGTTTATCCCGGCAGTACTGAGCTACCTGATCGCAGGCCTGTTGCTGCGAGAGCCGCCGCTACGTTATCGCGGCTCGATAGAAGAGCGCTGGTTTTGGGGCGGAAGGCGAGGAGGAGTGTGAACATGACAGAAGATCGGGTAAGAGAGGCCAGCCCCAGGCGACTGTATCGGGACAAGAGCAATGGCATGATTTGCGGAGTATGTGCCGGCATCGCCGATTACTTTGGCGCGGATGTGACCGTTGTCAGGATTCTTTCTGCGGTTGCCCTGCTTTGGTTTAACGCAGTAGCCTTTTTTGCCTACATTGCCTTGTGCTTCCTGGTCCCGGTGAAACCGAGCCAGTTGTACCGGGATGAATCGGACAAGAAGTTCTGGCAGGGAGTACGGACCTCGCCGAAAGGCACGTTCTCGGCCGTACGTCTGCGCATCCGTGAAATGGACATGAGGCTGCAACGTATGGAAAGGTATATCACGTCCAAGAGATTTAACCTGGACAGGGAATTTCGGGACCTGGGGAAATAGAGCTGAACAATTCAAGCAATAGCGTGCGAGGACGGTGCCAATGAATCCTTTTGAAATGGTCGTGTTGATCGTTCTGTTGAGCCTTGTCGCCGGAGTTGCCAACAACTACATCAAGAACCGCGGCAGCATGGGTGGCGAGAGCACTGATGAGCTCCAGTCCAGGCTTGCCCAACTCGATTCTCTTGAAGAAAGAGTCAGGACTCTGGAAAAGATTGTGACCGACCGTAATTTCGAGTTACGGGAAAAGTTCCGGGACTTGTAAGCGCAGCTTATTTTCATAAGGGTTTGTGTATAGAGGGGGGGCGAAAGTATTCGCCCCCCCTTTCGCATGCCGGGGAAAGGGGGCGTATTATCGGCTTCACTGACAGGCGCAGAGCAGCCAAACGGCCTGCTGCGATAATGCCGGCACGAGGACGCTGCCATGACATCCCCATGGCGACAACAAAAAGAGCATAGAAATATGGATTGGCAGAGTTTTTCAGAGCGTCTTTATCGCTTCCCGCAGATTGGCGTATCGCTCGATTTTTCTGGCATGGGCATGGACGATTCATGGTTGGCGTCAATGCAACCCTCGGTCACACAGGCATTGGCCGAAATGGCCGAACTTGAGCGCGGCGCGATCGCCAATATCGACGAGCAGCGCATGGTTGGACATTATTGGTTGAGAGCCCCGAACATTGCGCCAGACCCGGCGCTCGGGCAGGCGATTCGCAGGGACTTGGCTCATGTAACTGAATTCGCAAGCCAGATCCTGTCGAGTGAGCGCAAGGCTCCTTCGGGAAAGCCGTTTGCGCGGGTGTTGCTGGTGGGTATTGGCGGCTCGGCCCTGGGACCACAATTCGTATCCGATGCACTGTCGAGCGTGGCATCGATGCCCATCGCCTTCCTGGACAACACCGACGCAGAGGGCATTCACAGGGTGCTGGAAGGCCTGGGTGAGGAGTTGGCCCAGACCCTCGTGGTCGTGATAAGCAAGTCCGGTGGAACCGCAGAAACACGCAATGGAATGCTGGAAGTGCGTGCGAGATTCGCAGGTGCCGGCCTGGATTTTTCTTCACAAGCGGTGGCTGTTACGGGAATCAATAGCGCGCTTGAGAAGCTCGCCAGACAGGAAGGATGGCTGGATATACTACCTATGTACGACTGGATTGGTGGACGCACATCGTTGTTCTCGGCGGTGGGCCTGCTGCCGGCAGCATTGCAGGGTATAGATGTGAACTCGATGCTGCAGGGTGCAGCGGAGATGGACTCCCAGACCCGGGTGGCCACGCTTGCGGAAAATCCGGCCCTGTTGCTTGCTCTTGCCTGGCACCGGGCCGGCAATGGTCACGCTGAACGCAATATGGTGATATTGCCCTACCGCGACAGGCTAGGGCTGTTCAGTCGCTATTTGCAGCAGCTGGTGATGGAGTCGCTGGGCAAGGCTCTCAACCGTCAGGGCGTCGTCGTTCACCAGGGACTTACTGTATACGGAAACAAGGGCTCAACCGATCAGCATGCCTATGTCCAGCAACTGCGTGACGGCCCGGCGGACTTCTTCGTCACGTTCATTGAAGTGCTGAACGATGGCGTGAGTGAGCCCTTGGAGGTGAAACCGGGTATCAACACAGGCGACTACCTGTACGGATTTCTGCGTGGGACCCGCAGCGCCCTGAACGAATCCGGTCGCCAGAGCCTGGTACTGACGCTGGATGCACTGAACGCGCGCTCACTGGGCGCGCTGATAGCCCTGTACGAAAGGGCGGTCGGATTTTATGCGACCATGATTGACGTAAACGCCTACCACCAGCCCGGTGTCGAAGCTGGCAAAAAAGCCGCCGAAGAAGTCCTGGCCATGCAAGTACAACTGCTGCATATTTTGTCACAGGCCGATTCCCGAATGAGCATTCGAGAGCTGGCTGATAAGCTTGGTGGGTCAGGCAGGGAAGAGGAAGTGTATTGCCTCCTACGCCGGTTGTCAGCCAACGGGAGAGTCCAGCTTAGCGGGGAGCCGGGCGCGCTTGCGGGTATTCGGGCCGCAATAATCTAGGCGGGTACCCGGGCGTTCCGAAACAGTTCGCCGTGCAGCTTCTTCCCTTGCAACTCCGCCTTCAATAATCCCAGGTAGGCCTCGGCGCTCATGGGCGGTCCCAGCAAGTGACCCTGCACGAAATGGCATTTCTTGGCGCGCAGCAGGCTAAGTTGCTCCTCATTTTCTACGCCCTCTGCCACGACGTCCATGCGTAAGCTCCTGCCCATTTCAATGATCGTGCTGACGATGGTTGCATCATCCTGATTCACGTTCGCATCGCGCACGAAAGACTGGTCAATTTTCAGCGTGCTGATTGGGAATTGCTGTAGCGCGCTCAGCGAGGAATAGCCGGTGCCAAAGTCGTCGATGGAAAGGTGAATACCCATACTATACAGCTCGTTAAGTATGCGTAAGGAGGCATCCGGGTTGTCCATCAGTGTGGACTCTGTGATTTCGAATTCGAAGCAGGTGGGCGAGACACCATGGGTACGGAAAATTGCCTCAACCCGCTTGGCCAGATCTTTCTGCTGCAGCTGGCGCAATGAAAGGTTGACTGCAATGCGCCCCGGGTGTGTGAGCTCGGCCCTCCAGGTCTGAAAGTCCTCACAAACCTGGTTGAGGACCCAGTCGCCCATCGCGATTATCAGGCTGCTTTCTTCGGCCATCGGGATGAAATATCCGGGCGATACTTCTCCATGGCCCGGCAACTGCCAGCGCATCAGGGCCTCGGCGCCCACGATGCGTCCATCATTGACATCCAGTTTTGGCTGGTAACGAAGTACGAATTCCTCGCGCGCCAGCGCGCGTCGCAATTTTGCCTTGAGCATGAGCTGCTCGGCGGAATCCGCATTCATCTCGGGCTGATAGAAGGCGAAAGTGTTGCCACCCTGCTTTTTGGCATTTTGCATGGCGGCATCTGCATTGCGAATCATGTCAATGACGTTGCCGGCATCATCGGGAAACATGGCGATACCAAGGCTGCCGGAAAGATCAATTTCTCTTTGCTGGAAATGAAAGGGTCGTGCGATTTCGGCCAGCAGCATGCGCGCCAGCGCGCTGGCCTGGTCGCGGCCAGCCGATTCGCTGCCAAGTCCCTCCAGCAGAATCCCGAACTCATCCCCGGCCAGGCGACCCACCACCGTGTCCTCCGGCAATTCGCGGGTAATTCGCTCGGCCACGGTTTCCAGACTTCGATCTCCAGAGAGGTGGCCAAAACGATCGTTGATTTCCTTGAAACGGTCCAGGTCTACCGACAACAGGGCGACACACTCGTGCGCACGGCGAGCGCGGGACAGGCTGCGTTGCATCAGGTGTTGAAATTGCATGCGGTTGGGAACCCGGGTCAGGGCATCGTAACGCGCGAGGTAACGTATGCGCTTTTCGGCGCGCTTCTGATCGCTGATATTTCTGGCGACAAGGATATAGCCCTGGTCCTGCGCGTTATCAGATGAAATAGCTGATCCAGACAGGGAAACAGGGATCTCGCACCCACTGGCTGCCAGGAAAGTGGATTCTCCTGAACGGGCCGAGAGCAAGTCCATGGAGAAATCCGAGCGCGCCCGTTCTGCGAATAACTCGCGTATGTGCATTCCCGTCAACGCGGACTGAGCGTATTCCAGCATTTCGCATGCGCCCGTGTTGCATCGATTGATCACGCCGTCGGCCGAGGTAACCAGCACGGCATCTTTCATGCTGTTGAGCACGCGGTCCAGGTAGTCACGGCTGATGGTGGTTTGGTTCAGCGTTTCCCGCATGCCACGCAGAGCATCAGCCAAGGCGCCGATTTCGTCCGGCCGGCTGATATCAAGTGGAGATTCCAGGTCGCCCTTGCCCACATTGTCGGCAAATCTGCCCATAGCACGAATTGGCGGGATCAAATTGCGGGTCAGGATCCACACTGCCCCTATACACAGCAGAAGGACCACCATCAGATTCAGGGAAAGTGTGACGAATGCCTGGCTCCAACCCTTGCTCACCTCTGCGTCCACTGCAGCCATGCCGGCATTTGCCGAAATGGCAGGATCAGCCAGATAGGCGACTAGCCAGCCGCCCGGTGCGCTCGCCCGGGACAGGGGCACAGAGATGGTGTCCGTCGCGTCGACCTGCTTGAGTGCCGCCTGTTCATTGTCGGGATTCGGGAGTTCTTCCGAGGCGAGGCCTGCCGACCCCTGGAGCACGCCTGATGCATCATAGAGCTCCAGGCGCAAAATCTGGTTTCTACCGTGTTGCTGCAACAAGAGGCCGAGCGAGCTTGATACGCCTTCCGGGGAATCGATTACGGAGAGTTGGTCAGCGATGAAAGTGGCCTGGATTACTTGCTGCTCTCGGGTGAGTTGCATGCTTTGCTCAAGCAGGCTCTCTTTCGCCAACTGCCCCAGGTGGGCAGAGGCATGGTAGTAGGCCAGCAATAGTCCGCCGCCCAACAAGCCTCCAAAGCTCAGGCTCAGGCCCAGGGCCACGGCAAGATATAGATGGCTAAGGCGTTTGAATTTCACACTGGAGCCTCGCCAGTCTTTCGGGCCGAACCTCGAACAGAGGACGGAAAATTATTGCGGCTTGTGGCTGAATTGAACATTACGCATAATTGCCAAACTGTCTTGGGGCCAGTCTTATCGCTCAACTTGCTGAATAATAGCTGTTTATTGTTCTTCTCTACCCCGGAAAAATTAATATACACCAGTTTTCGGCCGATACTCGAATTTTCCAGCTCTGGCCTGTTAATCTGGATCGGGCCTAAGGCCTTTTGTAGCGCAATTGACGGAGCCTCACAATGGATTTCAGACAGCACTGGACTACTCTGGCGGGTCTTGTCATGAGCGCCTTGCTTACTCTCGGCTTCCTGAGTTCCGGTATTCCAAAGCTGCTGGATGCGGAAATTCCGGCAATAGAATTTGCCGTCTGGGGATATCCGAAATGGATGCAGTACTTTGTCGGCGTCCTGGAAGTCCTCGGGGCGCTGGCCATTTGGCATCGATACACGATGCGCTGGGGTTTCATATTGCTGGCCGTGGTTGTTTGCGGTGCGGTGGTCACCCACTTGCGCTTTGCAGAGTGGCAAGCACTGCAACAAGTGCTCGCATTCGGTGTCTTGTTGATCGCAGCCGCCTGGTGGAGGCGCACTCCGCGCTGAAGCTTCCCGTCGATCCTGAGTAAGGCACTCCGGTGTCTTTCTGCGTCTTATTTTGCCGACAAAAGGTGACGCTGTGGGTCAGCAGGTGACCCGGCAGGACTGCGGCTTTATGGGGATGTGTTGGCCGGATGCATGAAAAACAAAGAGTTATTTCTACTGGCACGGAGGTTGCATTGCTATTAGTCAAGTCCGGATTAGCGGCCTCCCCCTGCTGCTGTATCAAGACTCTCCTGATTGAATGGTTTTGAATCTTCTTGTGCCATTCGAACCCTGCGCCGCAGTGCCCGCCCCCAGGTCTGCGGCGCTTTTTTTAATTGGGAATAGCCAGCCCCGGTCCGGGTTCACGGCGGGCATAGTCCTCGGGCGCCTGGAACGCCTGTTCTTCAATCTCCAGCTCGCGACTTCCCATTATGCGAGTGTCGGTCAATATTTCGCCGTCCAGATAGAACCGACTTATTAATGACAAGGCGCCAGGCGGTACCATTTCGGGTACCGGGCTATCGGGGATCGGCAGGATACCGCTACTGTCCAGACTGCCAACAACGTCCTTGTAGAATATTGCTGCTGTTCTGAGGATGGCTTCAAGTTCCTTTCCGCCGACCATTCCGGAGCTAGGGCCGACACAGTTCTCTTGCACCAGCTTGTCCTGCTTAAACACACGCAGCCAGCGGCATTCCTGGCCGTTTGGCGCTTTGCCAAGTTGACCGGTTTCCACCAGTCTCATGGTTTCACCGGCCGGTTTTTCTGACAGATCAAGCGTACCGCCCAGCATTTCGGTCAGCCATTCCCGCTGCTCCTTGGGCAGGTTAGCCAGTTGTTCGCGCAACTGGCTGACAACCGGATCTATGCTGGAGGCGATAGCATCGGCTGATTCCTTATCCAGCTCCGTGAACCAGTGGTCAGTGTGGTTAATCAATATCACGCTGGGGCCGGCTGCCAGAAATATCAGGCTGCGTGCAGGATCCAGGTCCATGCGCAATCTGTTTTGGTCAATTAGCATTTGACCGCTGAAACGACCATCGTCGGTACCAACGCCACTGCCGCGAGACTCTATATCAACACTTATCCCAGCCTGCAGCGTGGCGCTGGTGAATAACATCAAGGCAGTAGTAACAATTCTGTCCATGCGGGCTCTCGCTGGGGACTATCCAGATAGTCTCTGGCAGTCGTTGGAAAATTCGGCGCTGATCATTGGTGAGAAACGGGGGCGGGTCAAGCTTTATCTTAGTGTGCCTTTCGGGGTGACACAGCTCGAATAACGGTATAATTTCGGTCTTCCCGAATTTTCCTGCCTCCGGTGTCTACTCCGGCAGGCAGGGATAGCGGACCTCCGGCCCAAAGGCCGTTGCGTTTTGGACGGCAATGATTTTGGAGGAGCGGCCAGGTGGC
>JAPHSC010000393.1 GCA_026193125.1 Gammaproteobacteria bacterium | reverse complement strand
TCCAAGTTTGCTTTGGATTCGATCCCGCCCTAAGACGACCGAAAATGTGAAGGGTTGTCTGACACCCGCCTTCTTACAGGTTTCGCCGCCGGCACTGCCTGGCGGGTGTTGGACAAGCCTCAGGGGAGGAAACCGCGGGCGTTCAGGCGATGCGGTGCGGCGGGTCTGATCTATGGGGATTTGACGATTGTTTGCGATCGGTTTGGTGGATTGACCTGGGTGTGGTGAACCGGATCAGGTCGGTGGTGGAGCGCGGAGCAGGCAAGCTGTCTGGTTCAGCCGTAAGTTTGCTGGGGTGTCGCAAGCTATTGCCGGATTTGCAGCAACATTGGGCAAAGCGCCGGTCTGGCTGGCTGATGAGGCCGGCGATGAATGGGTGGTTTGCAGCAAATATCATCATGGTCCGACGCCCTGCTGAGGCGGCGCGCGTGGTTGGGTTCGGCGCTCGAAGGTCTCGATGATGATCAATTCACCACCGCAGCACGGACATGGCTTCACGTATCCGGCTGGCTCATTGTCCTGTGTGTGGGCTTTGGTGTCATCTTGAAGTGCCGGCACATCGAGCAACTCTCGTGCCCTTGCAATATTGGCCACACGATTGCCGTTGGCGAACAAGCCATAATGCCTGATGCGGTGGAAGCGTGAGGGCAGGACATGGATCAGGAAGCGGCGGATGAACTCATGGGGTTTGATCGTCATGGTCTTGTGCCGCTCGCGGTTTTTGGTGCGGTAGTCCTTGTAGCGGAACGTCACACTGTTCTTATCGGCTGAGACGAGCCGGGAGTTGGCGATGGCGACGCGGTGAGTGTAACGGCTGAGATAGGCGAGTACAGCCTCAGGCCCGGCAAATGGACGTTTGGCGTAGACGACCCATTCCGGCTTGCGCGAGGTGTCAAGCCAGGCAGTGAATGCCCTGGTGTTTGCAAGGTTGGCATGTTTGCCAAAGAAGCTGAGACGGCCGGCCATGTGGGCTGCCTGCAGCCTGGCGGTGAACAACTTGCGGAACAGGCGTGAGAGCACCCGCACGGGCAGGAAGAAGCCGGGTTTGCAGGATATCCATCTGGTGCCATCCATTGAGATGCCACCACCCGGCACGATCATGTGGATGTGGGGATGATGGGTCATGGCCGAGCCCCAGGTGTGCAGGACACTGGTGATACCGAGCTTTGCACCGATGTGCTTGGGTTCAGCGGCGATGGTGAGTACGGTCTCAGCCGATGCCTTGAACAGCAGGTCGTAGACTACGGACTTGTTGTGACAGGCGATATCGGCGATCTCAGCAGGCACGGTGAACACCACATGGTAGTAGGGCACGGGCAACAGTTCGGCCTGACGGGCTTCCAGCCAATCGCGTGCCGTGTTGCCCTGACACTTGGGACAGTGCCGGTTGCGGCATGAGTTGTAGGCGATCTGGGTGTGGCGGCAGTCCTGGCATTGTTCGACATGACCACCCAGCGCTGCTGTGCGGCAGGCCTGGATGGCTGACATCACCTTGAGTTGCGCAAGGCTCACATGGCCTGCATTTGCTGAACGCCACGTGGCACCGTGCTCACGCAAGATGTCGGCCACCTCCAACAGGGGGCGGGGCATATGAGCCCCGGATCAGGCCGGAGGCTGGGGACCTGGCCTGAGAAGTTCCAGCGGGCTCTTGATTGAGCGCAGTGTGGTATTGGCGACGTGACTGTAGCGTGCCGTGGTATCGAGCTTGGAGTGGCCCAACAGCACCTGGATCACCCGGATGTCGACCTTGTGTTCGAGCAGATGGGTGGCAAAGCAATGCCGCAAGCTGTGCAGGCTCACAGGCTTATCGATGCCGGCGGCGTCCCTGGCGCTGTGGAACGCCCGGTTGAGCTGGCGGGTGGTCAGCGGATTGACCGGGTTCTGGCCTGGGAACAACCAACCGCCCGGCAGCATGACACCGCGTTCATTTGCCATGCGCCACCAGTCGCGCAACAGATAGAGCAATGGCTCAGACAGCATGGCGTAACGATCCTTGCGGCCCTTGCCCTGCTCGACACGGATCACCATGCGCTCACTGTCGATATCGCCGGCCTTGAGCGAGATGACCTCCGAGGCTCTCAAACCCGCGCCATAGGCAACACTGAGTGCTGCCTTGTGCTTGAGGCCAGGGGCTGCATCAAGCAGACGCGCCACCTCATCAGGGCTCAGGATCACCGCAAGCTTCCTGGGCTGGCGCACCGTTGTCATGCCGGTCTCGGCATCATTGCGCCCCAAGGTTACGCCAAACAGGAACCGCAATGCCGAAACCGCAGCGTTCATGCTCGTCGCCGTCGCACCGCTTGATCGCATATGCAGCTGATAGCGCCTGAGGTCCTCCGCCGTTGCCTGATCCGGGAATCGCCCAAAAAATGCCGTGAACCCCCTCACTGCAGTGATGTAGGATCGCTGCGTGCCGGCAGTGAAGCCGCGGACTGTCATGTCCTCGATCATGCGCTGGCGCAATGGGCTGATGGATGTATCTGTCATGGGTCTGCTCCCTTGTGTTGATGTGAAGGTTTGGAAACCCCCAATCTCAACACGGGACAGACCCGCCCGTTAATACGCAGGCAACGACGCTTGCAACTCTTGACTACCGCGAGAGCGGTTTAGACCGTATGTCCTTGCTTGTCGGTGGTGGCTCACCCTCAATGTAACAGCGAGGGTTGCCCGGATTGGCCGGGCCGAACCTCATTCAAGGAGGGCGAGCTGTGAAGGATTATAGCGAAGTTTTTGTGGCATTCGATGTTGCCAAACTGAAGAACGCCG
>JAPHSC010000264.1 GCA_026193125.1 Gammaproteobacteria bacterium | reverse complement strand
GGCCTGCTGGAGAGCCGTCTGGACACCGTGGTCTATCGCGCCAAGTTCGTGCCGACCGTGTTCGCCGCCCGCCAGTTCGTGAACCATGGCCACGTGACCGTGAACGGCCAGAAGGTCAACATCCCCTCGTACCGCGTGAAAGAGGGCGATCTGATCGAGGTGCGGGAGAAATCCAAGCAGCTGGCGCTGGTGCTGGACGCCCAGGGCGTCAGCAAGACCCTGATCGGCTTGAGCACCATGGCCCAGGCCGCTGCCGTGATTGTCATCGCGCCCTGGACGCCTGACCTGTTGCGCCGCATCCCGCCTTCGCGCGTGATGCAGGGCGTGACCTTGCTGCTGGCCGTACTGTTCATCGTGGCGGGACTGTTCCCCAATGTCTGGTTCTGGTTCCCGCTGCGCTTCGTGATCGGCGCGCTCACTGCGCTGCTGTGGATTTCCAGCGAGGCCCTGATCAATGACCTGGCCGAGGAACGCTGGCGCGGACGGATCATCGGTTTGTATTCATCGATCGGCGCTGCCGGCTTTGCCCTCGGGCCGTTGCTGCTGATTCTGACCGGTTCAGCCGGCATGCTGCCCTTCATTGCGACCAGCAGCCTGATCCTGTGCGCCGGCTTCCCGCTGTTCATCGTTCATCATCGCCAGATGACACGGCACGAGCGTCACCAGGGGGGGCTGTGGATGGTCTTCTGGCTGGCGCCCGCCATCATGCTGGCCAACGTGGCCTATGCCGCCGCCGCCGAGTCACTGCTGACGTTTTTTCCGATTTTCGGCATCAGCCTGGGCCTGAGCGAAAACTTCACGCTGGGCCTGATGACCGTGATGGGTTTCGGCACGATGATCCTGGTGATGCCACTCAGTTGGCTGGCAGACCATGTCGACCGCATGGGCATGCTGGCCGTCTTTGTGCTGCTGACTGTTGCGGGTTTGCTGCTGATGCCCTGGCTGGTCCGCGAAGGCTGGCTGGCCGGGCTCTACGCCTTCGTCTTTGGCGGCGTCGAAGGCATGATCTACACGCTGGGCGTGATCCTCGTCGGTGAGCGCTTCAAGGGCGCGCTGCTGGCCGCCGCGACCACGCTGTTCACGGCCTGCTGGGGCGCCGGCACGGTGGTCGGACCCCTGGTGGTCGGCCTCGGCATGGATTGGACCGGCGAGGAGAACATGGCCCTGATCGTCGCCGCCCTGTTCGTGTTGTATCTACCCTTGCCGCTTGTGGGCTGGTACCGTAGCAGGAAGGCCCGTAGCGTACTGAATGACCCTTCACAGGACAGAATCGATGAGCATTGAACACCTGGTGTTTTTCGCAGAGCACGAACCCGAATTCGAAGAGTTCCTGACCGCGGTGGAGAAGTGTGTCAAGGGCCAACCGTTGCAGCGGACCTGGCATCATTTCACCAACGCGGACGGCAAGTTCTTCGCCGGGCTGTGGGAGGCGGAACCGGGTTGTTGGGAGGTCAGTTACAGCGAGGACGAGTACTGCCAGATCCTGGCCGGACGCTCGGTGCTGAGGGACACGAGTGGCCACGAACGCATCCTGCAGCCCGGCGATAATTTTGTCATTCCGGCCGGCTTCGCCGGCCAGTGGGAAGTGCTGGAAACCACGAAAAAGATCTACGTGATTTACCAATCCTGAACGGAGGCGGTCGGATGAAGGGCATCAAGGCGAGGCTGACGGGTTACCTGGAGTCGTTGCGGTTCCCCTGGTTGCTGCTGGTCACGTCCCTGTTGTTCCTGGTAAACGTTTTCGTGCCGGATGCGATTCCCTTTGTCGATGAAATACTGCTGGCCCTGGTTGCCGTGGTGTTGGGCAGGTTGAAAAGGAAGAAACCGGCGGGCTCGGAGGCTTGAGCATCCTGGAGAAGAGCGATCATGAAGAAACACTTCGGTGAGTCGGTTCCTTTGAGACGCGTGGGCGCGGCGCAGGTCGCCTGGGTGCTCGCGCTGGGCATCGCGTCGCAACCCGTGTCTGCCGAAAATGCCGACACGATACGGCAGTACCAGTTCGCACCGGCAACCAGCGGCTACCAGTTGGTGCTGAAAGAGGTGCCCCGGCCCGAAGCCGGCACCGGTGAAGTACTGGTCAGGATCAAAGCCGTATCGCTGAACCGGCGCGACCTCAATATGCTGCACAACGATTACGGCGGTGAAGACGCCTATTCCGGGGGTATCCCCCTGTCGGATGGCGCCGGCGAAGTGATCGACGTGGGCGAGAACGTCACGCGGTTCAAGGTCGGCGACCGCGTCGCAGGGATCTTCTTTGAGCGCTGGATCGAGGGCCCGCCGAGCGCCGGGTCGCTGGAGTCGGATCGTGGCGGCAATCCCGGCGGGATGCTGTCCGAAATCATCGTCACACATGAAGACGGCCTGGTGGCGGTTCCGGAACACCTCAGTTACGAAGAAGCCGCGACGCTGCCGTGCGCCGCACTGACCGCCTGGGTTGGCCTGTTCAAGCGCGGCCACCTGCAAGCGGGCCAGTACGTCTTGCTCGAGGGTACCGGCGGCGTGTCGGTTTTCGGGCTGATTTTCGCGGTGGCCACCGGCGCCAGGCCCATCATCACCAGTTCGCGGGACGAAAAGCTGCGGCGAGCGATGGAACTCGGCGCCTTCGGCACTGCCAATTACCGCAAGAACCCGGACTGGCAGATCCAGGTGCGCGAACTGACCGGCGGCCACGGCGTAGACCAGGTGCTCGACGTTGGTGGCCGCGACACCCTGGGCAAGGCGCTGGAAGCGCTGGCTTATGGCGGGCACATTGCACTGATCGGCGGCCTGTCAGGATACGGGAGTGACCTGCCGACCGACTCCCTGATGTGGATCAACGCGACCGCCAGCGGGGTCTATGTGGGTTCACGGGCGGATTTCGAGGCGATGAATGCATTCATCAGTGAACACAGGATCCGTCCGCCTATCGACCGCGTTTTCGAGTTCGAGCAGGCGCGGGACGCCTTCGACTACATGGAGAGCGGCGGCTTTGTGGGCAAGATCGTCATTCGAATGTAGGGCGGCGAGTGCCTGATGCCAGACGAAGGTTTTTCATACCGTTTTTCCAGCGCCATCGTTCGCCAGCCCGGTCGGAGCGTGGTCAGAGGACTGCGCGCAGTGGATCGGGGCGCTCCGGATTTCGAGCGGTTCCAGGCCGAGCACCGTGAATATGTCGGGGCGCTCGAACGGGCAGGACTGAAGGTCAGGGTACTGGACGCGCTGGAGGCCTTTCCGGACTCCGTGTTCATCGAGGATGCGGCGCTCTGCTTGCCGGAAGGCATCGTCATGTTGCGGCCGGGCGCGCCATCGAGAACGGGCGAGGCCAGTTTGCTCGCCGAAACCCTTGCCGGGCTCGGTTATGAAATCATCCCCTGTGAATCGGACGGATTCATCGATGGCGGCGATATCCTGCTGATCGATTCTGCAATCCTGGTCGGACTGTCGGAACGAACCGATCTGCGCGGATTCGAATGGCTGAAAGCAATTCTGCAGGGCTGGGGTTATCCGGTTCAGGCGGTTCACACGCCGGAAGGCATTCTGCACTTCAAGTCGGACTGTTGTGTGCTCGACAGCCAGACCGTCCTCGCCACGCACCGGCTATCCAGGATGGAGTGTTTTGCTTCGTTCAGGGTGCTGACCGTTCCGCTGGGCGAAGAGGCAGCGGCCAACTGTATCCGGATCAATGACAACGTGTTGGTTCCTGCAGGCTACCCTGCAACGGCCGAACTCCTGGCCCGCGAGGGTTACGCCGTTGAAACCGTAGCGGTCACTCAGCCAAGTGTGCTGGTTGGCGGCTTGTCCTGCATGTCCCTTCGATATCACTCATTGGCCATGGTTTCGCACAAGGGCACGTTGTCTTCCGCAACGCGCTGAATGGGAATCGTACCCGAGAGGCCAAGCGAGGGGATGTCGTAAGTCACCAGCCCTGCCTTGCAGTCTGCGAACTCGATATTCATCGTGCCAACGGGGACTCCGTCAGCAGCCGGTGGTTCAGCAGCATCGAATACGCCCCCCTCGGTAACGAAAACGGTCAACGTGGCCGTATCGCCGGCATAGGGTCCCTGCGCAGTCAGCCAGCGGTGCCCGGGCTCTCCGAGAATCGCCGTGACATCTTCGGGTGGGCGTTCCACGTCAAAGGTGAACCAGGCCACAAACATGATCTCGGACTCGGGAAATACGGTCATCAAAAAGCCCTGACCATTGGTGGCAGGGTTGTACCAGGCGTCGTTGATCCCGTTGGTGATCCGGAATGTCAGGCCATCGACGTTGGCTGCCGCGATTCTGAAGCCTACTTCGTCATTCTGGGCCCGGTCGTCCGGCGACCCGCCCAGGCGGGCTGCGGAGCGGCTGAAATAGGCTTCGTACTCGGCACCGCCTCCCCGAAGAACGATATCGCCCGAACCTCCAGGCCCCATCGGGTCAGTCAGCGGAGCGCTGGAGAATTCTCCATAGCGGTCGTAGACGATTTCCCAGAGATTGCCGTGCATGTCGTGCAGTCCGAAGGGGTTGGCCAACTTCTGGCCCACCGGTTTGGGTTCACGGGGTGAGGCATTCCCGCACCACCACATGTAATCGTCATGCGCCGCGCAGGGCCCGCATTCGTCGCTGCACTCGAGTGCGTCGCCGTGCGAG
The DNA here is from genome assembly GCA_026193125.1 of Gammaproteobacteria bacterium. Classification (GTDB taxonomy): domain Bacteria; phylum Pseudomonadota; class Gammaproteobacteria; order Steroidobacterales; family BM003; genus CAKZML01. Next base: position 82 of record JAPHSC010000264.1, on the reverse strand, counting down.
TAACGGGTGGCTGTATCCGCGCGTGCGGCACGCTCCCACTCGGCCTCGGTGGGCAGTCGAAAAACCTCGGTTCCCAGGTGTT
>JAPHSC010000385.1 GCA_026193125.1 Gammaproteobacteria bacterium | reverse complement strand
GCCTTCGCGCCCTGGTACTGGGCATCGACAAGTTCATCCTCACTGCTCGCGCCACCCGCCTGGGCCTGCAGATAATAATGCGCAATAAGATTGGCAAAGCCGTGCGTGACGCCGTATTCGCTCTTCAGGAGCTTGACGATTTCGCCATGTTTCGCGGGCTTGGTCCTGGCGAGTTGCTTCAGCCACTGGGCCAGCGACTTGCCGGTCTTGGCCGGCAGGTTGTCAATCATGGTTTGCGCAGCGGCGTCAGGTTTCGGTGTGTCCATCTTGCGTGGTCCTCCCCGGTGTCCGTGGTCTCGCAATATTACCCTTGCCGGCAAGCCGGATTCCAGCGCGGTGATCGAGTGTGCCAGGAGCAGCTAAGCGCTGGAATAACCTGTTGTACCGGCAACGCCAGAACCACATGGTGCACAAGGTGCCCCCTGCGAGGATCCAGGATTGAATCTGCGGGTGGAGTTATGGTTGCTGTCCCCATAACTCCGTCTGCTGTCATTCGGTGTCGAGCTGTCGCCGGGCCCTGGCCAGTCCCTCGAGCTTGTCGGCGGCAACCACCGGGTACTGCAGTTTCAGCCCGGCAATCGCATCCACCACTGCGGCGGCCACCAGCAGGCGTGCGAACCATTTGTTGTCAGCCGGTACCACGTACCACGGTGCGTGCTCGGACGCGGTGTTACGGATGGCCTGTTCGTAGGCGACCTGGTACTCGTCCCAGTGTTGTCGCTCCGCCACGTCCGCTGCCGAAAACTTCCAGTGTTTCTGCGGCTTGTTCAAGCGCCTGATAAAACGCCGCTTTTGTTCTTCCCGTGACACATGCAGGAAAAACTTCAGGGGCAGCACACCGTTACGATGCAGGTAATGCTCGTAGTGACCGATGTCCTCATAGCGCTGGGTCCAGATGTCATCGGTCAGCAGGGAGGGGTGCAATTTCTGCTTCTCCAGCAGTTCCCGGTGCACCTTCACGACCAGTACTTCCTCGTAGTATGAGCGGTTGAAAATACCAATCTGGCCACGGCCCGGGAGGTGACGCGAACAGCGCCACAGGTAGTCATGATCAAGCTCTTCACTGGAGGGTTGCTTGAATGAGGTGACCCGGCAGCCCTGGGGATTAATCCCCGAGGTCACGTGCTTGATGGTGCTGTCCTTGCCTGCGGCATCCATCGCCTGGAATACCAGCAGAACCGCCCAGTGGTCCTGGGCGTACAGCATCTCTTGCTGTTCAGAGAGCCATCGCACGCCGCGGGCCAGCATTTTCCTGGCCTCGCGCTTGTCCTCCGTCTTGAAGGCAGCCGTGTCCCCCGGATGGAAATCAAGCAGCCGGAAGTCCTGCCCCCGGGTCACGCGGTAGGGCGCAATAAACTTCTGTATACGCTGCAGCTGGACTTCCTTCATGGTCTTTGGTTCTCAATCCGCCGTGTGTCTGGTGGAGCCCGCGCTGTCTGGCCCCGCGGTACCGCCGATGCTGCGCAAACGGTCCAGCCTTTCGATAATCGCATCGGTAATCATCTTTGTTTCTTCGGGTCCGATGCGATCGATTGCCAGGTTCAGTGAGCTGTAAGTCGCCACAACCAGGCCGCGCAGTTTCCTGAATCCAGCGGGGTTGGGGCTGCCACAAACCGACTCGTCATTCTTGAGTATTCGATCAATGACGCCAGGGTCTTTCAGGCGCAGCTTGCAGATAATCGAGAGTCTCATCAGCTCGTCCGCAATACCGTCCAGGTGGCGGACCCAGGACGGGTGTTTTGTTTTGGTATTCATAGTGCCTCCAGGGGCGGACCTGCCGGGAGCGTAGCACGGACTTTTTGCAGGGGCGAGCAAGCAGGTTGCGTTCCCCGCACAGAGCCACAGTGAATCAGCGTAGAGGATATTCCGCGCAGCGCCACTGTGACGCACAAAGCGCGCCCTGCCGGGTTCTGCGACTCGATGTATCTGCCGGGGGAGTTGCGGTTGCTGTCCCCATGACTCCCATAACTCTCCATAACTCTGCATGGTGCGGAGTTCGAAGCCGCGGAGCGGCGACAGGATGCTGGTTTGGGGTCGCCAGGGCAATGATATTGCAGTGAAATCGGGGTTGGCGGTGATCTGATCCATCCTTCGCATTCAAGCCGGGCGGTGTTTCGCGTAGAATCGACGCATATTGGCTGGCCGCACCCTGTGGCTGCACATTCTTTGGACAACCCACTCGCGGCAAAAGGTGAATGAAATGAGTCGAGGCGCTAACTTCTGGATACCGATGATTGTCTTCCAGATCGCTTTTGGATTGGCGGTGTTCGCCATCACCCGCGAGGTCTACATGCAGGACGCCCAGGTCGCCAGGGTGACCCCGAAGCTGATGAGCAAGCCCTGGCAGGGCATGGGTGACGCCGGTGGTGCGAATAACCAGTTCGAGGTCGTTCCCCTGGTACCGGAACAGTTGATGAGCGACGACCCCCTGGAAATTGCACGGCAGGCCGATGAGTATTTCGGCGCCAAGCAATACGCGATGGCGGCGCAGCTGTACCAGAAGCTCCTGGGCCTGGGTGGAGGCGATGTGAATACCTATAACAGCCTGGGCCTCACCTTGCAGTACCTTGGGCGCTCGGGCGAGGCGCTGCAGGTGCTTAACGAGGGCATAGCGCTGGAGCCCGGCTTTCAGAGAATCTGGCTGACCACCGGCTTCGTGAACATGCAGGTCGGCGACCTGGTCCAGGCGCGCGCGGCCTTGAACAAGGCGATTGAGCTGGGCCCGGACAACGATGTGGGCCAGTCCGCAGCCAAGATGCTGGCAGGTCTGCCCCCGGGCTAGGCGTGGTCGTCAGACCGGCACGCATTGGCGATCTGGATGACCTTGTCCGTTTCATTCGCGAGGAAGCCAGGGAGGCCGAGAGCGTAGAGAAAATGCCGGCCACCTTGCGCAGGGGTATAGAAGCCGCACTCACAGACGACAGCAAATCCAGCTACTGGGTCATGGCCGACGCTCAGGATGCGCTGGTCGGCTGCGTGTCGGCCCTGAAGGAATGGAGTGACTGGAACGCCGGGTACTACTGGTGGATTCAGAGCCTGTATTTGGTGCCCGCTTGCCGTGGCCAGGGCCACATCCAATTGCTGGTGGACGCGGTAAGTGCGGAAATGACACGACAGGGCGGCTTGGAATTGCGTCTGTACGTGCACGCGGGTAACGGCATCGCCATTCGTGCTTACGAGAAAATCGGCTTCGAGATGTCGGCCTACAAAATCATGGTGAGACGGCAAGGCCAGTCTGCGTGATGCGCGCACAGCGCTGGGCAGCTGTGCGAGCTGCCGAGTCCTCCAAGTACCCGGAAAACCACCAGAAATAGAGTACCCGGACCCTTGCCGGGGGCTTCCAGAAGCCTTGCTG
>JAPHSC010000283.1 GCA_026193125.1 Gammaproteobacteria bacterium | reverse complement strand
GCCGGCGGCGAGCAGGCTGCGGCAATATTTGCCGCTCTGCTGGAGGATCCGCTGGAGTTGATGGCGTGGCATGCCGCATTCATGGTCGCGACGGTGTGGATCGTTGCCAGGGGTGTGAAGCGCGGCATCGAAATGGCCGCTGATGTGCTGATGCCCGCCCTGTTTGTTTTGCTGGTGTTGATGATGTTCTATGCCGCCGTGGTGGGCGATTTTGCGGGCGCGGTGGAATTTCTCTTTACCCCTGACTTCAGCAAGATAACGCCCCAGGTGGTTATGGCTGCAGTTGGCCAGGCGCTATTCTCTACAGCAGTCGGCGCGGGAACCATGATCACCTACGGTGCCTATCTGTCCAGGGGAGAGTCCATTCCCCGCATGTCCGGCATTATCGCCGGTGGCGACACCCTGGTTGCCCTGGTTGCAGGCCTGGTGGTGTTCCCCCTGGTGTTTGCCAATTTCCAGAGCCCGGGTGAGGGGCCGGGGCTGATTTTTGTCACGCTTCCGGTGGCCTTTGGTCAAATGCCCGGTGGCACTATTGTGGCGCCGCTGTTTTTCGTTTTACTGATGTTTGCGGCGCTTACCTCGTCTATCGCGATGCTTGAGCCCATCGTGTCCTGGGCCGAGGAGCATGCCGACGCGCGGCGCCCCGTAGCGGCGGTGGTGGCGGGTTTCGCAGCCTGGCTGGTGGGCCTGGCCACGGTGTTTTCCTTCAATATCTGGCAGGATGTGCGGCCGCTGGGCTTTATCGATATGTTCAAGGACAAGACGCCTTTTGACCTGATTGACTTCGCAGTCTCCAACGTCATGTTGCCCGTGGCTGGATTGCTTATATTGGTGTTCGCCGGCTGGATCATGCCGTCCAAGGCGATGGAAGGGGAGATTTCCTCTGGCCCTTCCTGGTTCTACACCGGGTGGAGATTCATGGCGCGTTATGTCGCTCCGGTGGCAGTGGTGATCGTGTTGATCAACGGCTTCCGCTAGGCTACGGAGCCTATGGGCAACGATAAGAGCAGGGGGGTACGCCGGCAGGATCTGTGGAGCCTGGGTCTGGAGCAATGGCCCCAGGTGGCCTGGGGATTGCTTGAGCAGGCCGCCACGGGCACCGATCACCCCTTCCGTTGTCCCGCCCTGGCGACTTCCGGCGCGGACGGACCCCAGGTGCGAACCGTAATATTGCGCACGGCAAGCGCCGCGACCCGGCGTCTGTTGTTCTATACAGATGCCCGCTCACCGAAGGTGAGGGAGTTGCGCCAACTCACGCAAATGGCCTGGATGTTTTATGACCCCGGCCAGCGCTTCCAGCTACGAGCATGGGGTGCTGCCAGTCTGCACCAGGATGATGAGCTGGCCGAGACCTGCTGGGAAACCTGCAGCCCGGCTAACCTGCTTAATTACCGGGGTCGGACTGTTCCGGGAACGGCGCTGGAAGCGACTTTGTCTAGCCTCCCCCCCGGGGCTTTGGAGGACCGGCTTGGGCGCGGGAATTTTCTGGTCGTTGCCTGCCAGGTGGCGCGCATGGATGCGCTGCTGTTAGGACCCGAATTCCACCGGCGCCTTGATATGCGCTGGCATGAACCGTCCTGGGTCAGCACCTGGGTCAACCCCTAGGGCTGATGAAACCTTGGGTATTTTCGCTGCCGGCATTAGAATGCGCAGCTTCTTGCCGTACCTGAACCACTGGTAACTTCATGAACTCTACTGCGGATGATGACGAACTGATCTTTGACCAGTCGGCCCATGAGGTGATTAACCTGGGTAACGGCATCATGGATGACAATCCTGAGGCTGACGAGTGGGAAGTGGCTTCCGGTATCCTTGCCGGTGCCGTGCAGTTCTGGTTATTCAGCCGCCAGCCTTGCGATGATCCTATGTGCGAGTCCTGCGCCGAGATCAGCACCGCGGCTCAGCGCCTGGGAAAATTGCTGGGTGAAGTGAAGGAATTCGCCTCCGAGAGTGAGTATTTCCATTCCCCTTCCGACACCGATGTAGGAACGGCCTGACCCGGACCACACGCGGACCTTGGCCGTTTCGGAAAATGCGGCATGGACGGGGACTAGCGCTGAGCGCTATGGGTGAGGGCGAGTAGCCAGGCTCCCGTTACCACGACCAGTGTCAGCATACCCAGTGCCCGTTGAAGCCCTGGACTGGCAAGTTTCCCCGCCAGCAATCCAGGCAGCAGTGCTCCCAGGCCTGTGCCAGCCAGGAAGCCGGTCAGGTGGGCCACGATGTCGGTTTTCTGGTCGCCGGTACCAAACCAGGCCAACAGTACGACGCCGCCTACCAGGGGCGCCCAACGCAGGGCCCAGCGCACACGACTGGCCTGGCGCAGGCGCCAGCTATAGCCACACAGCAAACCCAGCGTTGCGAACACCGCGGTGGACGCGCCGGCGGCTGCAAAGTGGTCGGCTTGCAGCAGGGCATCCATGGCATTGCCGGCGCTGGCGGCCAGCAAGATGCAAAACCAGGCCAGGCCGTCGCCCAGCAGGCGCCCCAGGAATACCGCAAACACGCCACCGACCACCAGGTTGCCCAGCAAGTGGGCGGTGTCCAGGTGCAGGGTCAGGGCGGTAATCAAGCGCCACCATTCCCCTTGACGCAGCTGCTCAACGTCCAGGGCTCCTATTTCCAACCAGTTTGCGGAAAAGAAATGCTGTCGCTGAAGTATCGCAACCAGCAGCAGGCAAACCGCGTAAAGGGCAAGGCCGTAGAGCCCGGAGCCTCTTTGCGGCAGGGGTTCGATCGAGGCGGGTGGCGACCTGTCCTCGGCATCGTACTGGATGAGTTCGTTGGCCGAGTGCAAGGCCTGCTCCGCCGGTACAATCAGGGCAAAAGCGCCGTCGTCAAAGACAGTCCGGGCGTCCACACCAATGGCCCTGAGTACCAGGTAGCGCTCGTTGCAGTAGCTGCGATCAGGCCTGCGCAGCAGCTCAACATATCCTTCCGGCCAAGTGTCCATCGCTTACCGAATAATGGGGCCGCTTGCTACGGATTGCCAGTCTGGGCTGCCAGCGTGTACTTCGGCAACAGGTCTCGCTGATAGTTGTGGAAGATTTATCTTGCCTTCATCGAAAACTTGGCTATATTCGGCGCCGCCGAGGAGCTTGCGCCCCGGTTCTACAGATTCTTGGAGGACTATAGCTGTGATGGAAGACGACTTGGACGATTTCGATGATAACGACCCGGAAATTGACCAGGAGCTGGACGGGCTTGAGAAAGAGATTGGACTGAAGAAGACCGGTGATGCGGCGAAAAAGCCACGTATCTGGCGTTCTGTGGAACAATACGTCGAGGATCGTCGTTTGCGGGATGCCCTGTCAGAGTTTGAATATGACCTTTGATGGCTGAGGGAGATCATCCATTCTCGTGGCCCGGCCTGGCCGGGCCATCTCTTTTAAGGGTAATGGTATGAGCAGCATGCATGGAGAGGCAGGAGAGCAACCCTTGCGGGTGGGCTGGAGAGAGTGGCTGGCGTTGCCCGAGCTGGGGGTGCCCGCGATCAAGGCCAAGGTCGACACCGGTGCGCGCAGTTCCTGCCTGCACGTGGTCGAAATGGAGACTTTCTGGCAGTCAGGCATAGACTGGGTCAGTTTCGTAGTCCAGCCAATTCGTCGCCGGCCGGAGTTGGCGTTCACGTGCAGCGCCCCGATTGTTGATCGGCGTCGGGTTACCGATTCGGGTGGTCACTCCCAGTCCCGTATTTTCATAGAGACAGAGATAAGTCTCGGCGGGCGCAGCTGGCGCTGTGAGTTGAATCTGGCGCGACGTGATAACATGTTGTTTCCCATGCTGCTTGGCCGCACGGCCCTGGCTGGCGTCGCGGAAGTGGACCCCGGTCTGTCCTTTGCTCAGGGCAAGACCCTCGCCCGCAGCTACCATGTGAGTCATCCCAAAGGTAAACGTAAATGAAAATCGTCGTTCTCTCGAGGAACAAGAACCTGTATTCCACCAGGAGGCTGGTGGAGGCTGGCAAATCCCGCGGGCACGAAATGCTGGTGGTTGATCACCTGCGCTGCTACATGAATATCGCCAGTCACAAGCCCGCAGTGCATTACAGGGGCGCAGCCCTGGAGGGTGTCGATGCAGTCATTCCTCGTATTGGCGCGTCCGTAACCTTTTACGGCACCGCTGTGTTAAGACAGTTTGAGATGATGGAGGTGTACCCGCTGAACGAATCGGTGGCCATATCCCGCTCGAGGGACAAGTTGCGTTCCCTGCAGCTGCTATCAAGAAAGGGCGTAGGGCTTCCGATTACCGGCTTTGCCCACTCGCCGGACGATACTGATGGTTTGCTTTCCATAGCCGGGGGCGCACCGGTGGTGATCAAGTTGCTGGAAGGTACCCAGGGTATAGGCGTGGTGCTGGCCGAAACCCGCAAGGCAGCCGAGAGTGTGATTGAGGCCTTCAGGGGTCTGAACGCCAATTTTCTGGTGCAGGAGTTTATCGCCGAGTCCAAAGGTTCGGATATTCGGTGCCTGGTGATTGGTGAAAAAGTTGTGGCGTCCATGCAGCGCCAGGGAAAGGAAGGAGAATTCCGTTCCAATTTGCACCGGGGCGGTACCGCGAAACTGATCCGGATCACCCCCGAGGAACGGGCCACAGCGATTCGCTCGGCTCGCATCATGGGTCTGAACGTGGCCGGCGTAGATATTATTCGCTCTAACCACGGCCCGGTGGTTCTGGAAGTGAACTCCTCGCCCGGGCTGGAGGGAATTGAAAGTACCACGAATAAGGATGTGGCAGGCATGATGATCGAGCACATCGAGAAGAATGCCAAGAAGGGTAATACCCGAACCCGTGGCAAGGGCTGAGATGGCAAAGGCCAAGCCGTTTACTATCGGTGATGTCACGGTCAAACCGGGTGAGCGCGCCTGTGTTGACCTGCAGTTGCCGGGACTGTACACCCATACTCCGCTGGCCTTGCCGGTACACCTGATCCATGGACACACGGCGGGTCCTACCCTGTTCGTAAGTGCAGCCATCCATGGCGATGAGATCAATGGTGTGGAAATAATACGGCGCTTGCTGAAACTGTCGGTGATGCGATCGCTCAAGGGTACCTTGCTGGCGGTACCGGTCGTGAACGTATTCGGCTTCCTGCACTTGTCTCGTTACCTGCCCGATCGTCGTGACCTGAACAGATCTTTCCCCGGCAGCGAGAGTGGATCCGGCGCATCGCGCCTGGCAAATTTGTTCGCGACGGAAATTATTGCGCGCTCGAATTTTGGGATCGACATACATACTGGCGCCATCCACAGGGCTAACCTGCCACAGGTTAGAGCCAACCTGGATGATGAGCAGACCTTGAAGCTGGCCAGCGCTTTTGGTGTCCCGGTGATGATTAATTCGGATATCCGCGATGGCTCCCTGCGTCAACATGCTGCGGAGAAGGGCGTGCCAACCCTGTTGTATGAGGCAGGTGAGGCGCTGCGTTTTGATGAATCGAGCATACGCGGCGGTGTCAGGGGCGTGCTGAGCGTGATGCGTGAAATCGGTATGTTGCGTGCCACGCCCCGGGGCAAGGGCAAGCCCACCGAACCGGTACTGGCGAGGCGTTCGAGCTGGGTCAGAGCATCAATCAGTGGTGTCTTCAGCATGACCAAAACCCTGGGTGAAAGGGTGCGTAAAGGCGAGCCCATCGGCGTGATCGCAGACCCCTTTGGCACCGACGAGGTGGTGGTCGAGGCCAGTGTCAACGGCCTGATTATAGGACAGACTCGTCTGCCGCCTGTGCACGAGGGCGATGCCCTGGTGCATATAGCCCAGTTTGAAAGCCCGAGTGTCGCCGAGGAGCGAGTGGAAGAATTTCAGCAAAAGGTCGAGGATTAGCGAGCCTCTGATTCACTCGTGAACTCGTAGCTTGCGGCTAAAGGCTCCAGCTTCGGTGTTGCCAAGCTTCGCCGTAGGGTGCGTTCTACGCACCATGGCGGACGGTGCACGGAGTGCACCCTACGCGTCTACGTTGCTCACAATCTACTTCGTCCAGAATAAATCAGAAGCTCCCGGGATTTCCAAGCTATTTCTTTTGCGCCGCGACCGTCTGATCCAGTAACTTGCCAATGGCAATGAGTCGTTCATTGTCCTGCCTGGCCACCCTGAGTCGCTTGGCAAGTATCGGGTGCATGCCTTCAGAAGACTGGATGAATTTTTCCAGTAGCTCACTGCAATCCGGATTCGCGAATACCGGTATCAACTGGGCATAGGACGACAGAAACGAATCCGAATCAAAATCACTCACGCCTTTGAGGGACTTGAGAATTGCTTCCGCCAGCTCCTCGTGAAAGCTTTGCTGATGCGCTGGGAAAAGCCGTTGCATGGCAGCGCGCTTTCGGGCCAGGGGAAGCGGGCTCTTTCGATGCTGTATCTCGTCCAGCCATTCCAGTTTCATTTCCATATCAGGCCTTGCCGCGAGGGTCGCTATAAACATACGCTGGCCCGCGTCTGAGCCATCGTTGGAGGATTCGGTCTCGGCGATTTCCTCGGCGTCCTCAAAATCGAACTCATTCAGGCGTGACACGATTTGCCAGCGACGATCCTGATCCACGCTCACATTGCGGTGTATGCGTTCATCCAGCAATTCCCTGAGTTGAGTCAGGCCTCGTGTGGTGTGGGCAAGGGAAGCGTAGGTATCCAGCCACAGCTTCTGCAAATCACTGCCTGATTCGTTGGCGTTAATTTGCTGCCAGGCCAGGCTCTCGAGATAGTTGCCATAGTGCGTAAGGGCTGCCTCCGACTGAGGTCGAAGCCGGAACATGATGTCCAGGGTGCTTATGGCGGTAGCAGTCACCTGGCGGACGATCCGCCTGTCTTGTTCGCCTGGAAGATGGCTGCGAATCAGGTCGGCATACTCACCCAGCGGCAGTACCGCATCCCGGGCCATGTCCCACAGGGTCTGCCACAGCATTGATTTCAGGAACGGATCCTGAAAGTTTCTGAGCGTTCCTGTCAGCGTCCGTAGCGAGTCCGCATCCAGGCGAACCTTTACGTATCCCCAGTCTTCCAGGTTAGGGAAAATCAGGTCGGGTGCGCTTTCACCTTCGAGTGACTTGATCGAGCTGTTCGGTCCCGCAATGGTGACGGGGACGCTGCGAGCCTTGATCTCATTGCGCTGCTGGTCGATTTGGTACAGTCCCAGCTGAATCCGGTGCTCGCGCAGTACGGGGTAGTCGGCTGGCGCCGACTGGTGAATTTCGAGAGAGCGAATGGTGCCTGCCCGACTGTCTGTCTGAACCTGGATAGTGTTCAGTCCGGCCGCCTTGAGCCAGTCGTCCACCCAGCCCGTAAGGTCTTTTCCGGAGACTTCCGACACCGCCTTGATGAAATCCTCGAGTGTGGTGGCTTGCCCGGCATGTTGCTGCAGGTACAGCCGAATACCGTCGCGGAACTTGTCCTGGCCCACGTAGTGGGCGAACTGGGTGAGCACCGATGCGCCTTTCTGGTAGGTAATCGCATCAAAATGGGCAAAAGCATCGCGAGTGTCATCCACTGGAACTTCCACTGGATGCGTTGTAACCCACTGGTCAGCCTCGTAGGCGCGCTGCTTGCTGCCAGAGAAGAAGGTATGCCAGGCGTTCTCGAATTCCGTGCCCGTGGCCAGTGCCAGGCTGGCCATGTAGGTGGCGAAACTTTCTTTCAGCCACAGGCCGTTCCACCAGTCCGGGGTAACCAGGTCGCCCAGCCACATATGGGAGAGTTCATGCAGCAGCACATCGGCCAGGGTTTCCCGATCCTCCCCCGTGTATTCACCGCGCTTCAAGTAGCGCTCGTTGTAGGTCACTGCCGCCACGTTTTCCATGCCACCGATGTTGAATTCCGGAACAATCAGTTGATCGTATTTGGCGTAGGGAAAGGGCATGGCGAAATAGGCGGCGAAGAAATCCAGTCCGATCTGGGTAAATCCGAACCAGTCGTCCACGTTAACGTGACGGGCCATGGTATGGCGTGCAAACAGTCTCAGTGGAATCTTGCCGGAGCGATTTTCCCAAACGCGAAACTCACCACCGTGTAAAGGCAGAATATAGGTGCTGAACCTCGGGCTCTCCGGAAAGTGCCAGAGCTTGCCGTCTGCGAGTTCCTCTATTTTCTGCTCAGGTGTAGCAGAGATGATGTGCCAGTTGGCCGGGGCCTTGACCTCCAGGGTGTAGCTTGCTTTCAGGTCGGGCTGATCAAAGCAGGGGAAGGCCCGATTGGCATCGTAGGGCTCAAAATGACTGTATACATAGACCCGGCCGTCCTCCGGGTCAGTAAAGCGGTGCAGGCCAGCGCCGTCGCTGGTGTAGGGTTGGCGGTACCAGACAATGATGCTGTTGGGACCGTTGCGCAAAAATTCCTCATCCAGCGCAATGAAGCTGCCGTTGTAGTCAGGCTCAATGTCACGACCATTGACCCGCAACTTTTCAACTACACCGGCCGAAAAATCAACGCTCAGATCCTTAACCAGGTGCTTCAACTCAAAGCGAATCATGGTTTTGCCGAGGAACTGGCGAGAATGGCCGTCCAGGTCAAAAAACAGCGTGTAGGCGACGTCCGAAAGCAGCTCAGAACGATAGCGCGCGTAGACTTCCGTCAGGCGACTCTCTGATTCCCTGGGATGGGGGCTGTGAGTATCCAATTCCATATTCTGTCCCTGGTCGGCTGTGAGCGGTTGTGGCGATATTCTTGAGAAATCCTAGCATAGCTGGCGCGTGCGGCGCGCTTCATCGCCGCCGCCGGACGAGGGTGTCCGGAATGTAGCTCTGGAACGCACAGCGGCGCTGTGTTTAGATCACTGACCATGCGCACCAATATAAATATTTTGGAAGCCATAGGCGGTACGCCCCTGGTCAGGTTGCAGGGGCCGTCTGAAGAATCCGGATGCGAGATTCTGGGTAAGGCGGAGTTTCTCAATCCAGGTGGGTCAGTGAAGGATCGTGCTGCCCTGGGTATCATTCGTGACGCCGAGGCCAGTGGGAAGCTAAGGCCGGGCGGCGTGGTGGTGGAGGGTACGGCGGGCAACACCGGGATAGGCCTGGCGCTGGTCGCAGATGTGCTGGGCTATCGAACCGTTATCGTGATGCCAGACACTCAAAGCCAGGAGAAAGTTGATGCTTTGCGCACCTACGGCGCGGAACTGGCGTTAATACCGGCGGCACCCTACCGCAGCCCGAACCATTTCGTGCACGTGGCCAGGCGTCTGGCAGAGGAGCTGAATCGTAGCGAGCCTCATGGCGCTATTTTTGCGGATCAGTTTGATAACACCGCTAACCTCAATATGCACTTGACTGGCACAGGCCCGGAAATCTGGCGGGATACCGAGGGTCGAGTCGATGGCTTTGTGTGCGCCGCCGGGTCGGGTGGCACCCTGGCGGGGGTAGGACGTTATCTGAAGAGCAAAAACCCGGGAGTGCGCATTGGCCTCGCCGATCCCGGTGGCTCCGGCCTGCACAACTTCTATGCGCTGGGTGAAATCAAGGTTGAGGGAAGCTCCATCGCCGAGGGCATAGGTAACAGTAGAATTACCGGCAACCTGGAGCAGGCGCCGATTGATCGTTCCTACAAGATCTCCGATCAGGAAGCTATTCCCTGGATTTTTCGATTATTGAACGAAGAAGGATTGTGCCTGGGTTCTTCCAGTGCCATCAATGTCGCGGGCGCAATACGTCTGGCCCGGGATCTGGGCCCGGGACATACCATCGTGACAGTCTTGTGCGATTCCGGCCTGCGCTACAGAAACCGGCTATTCAATGCCGAGTTCCTGCGCAGCAAGGGTATACAGCCCCCGGACTGGCTGGACCTTCAGCCCCTGGACGTGTCGCATTTGTTCATGCACCAGTCCTAGCACTGGATCGGTTCCAGCGGGCGTATTTCCTTGCGGTAGCACACGGCCATTGAACACCGGCCCGATCTTCGCCTGCCGAACCCTCGCAAGGTACATCTCCGAATTCATAATTACCTGCAACAGGCTGACAATAGTCGGTGTCAGGAGGGAACCTGGCGGCAATGTTTATGGAGGAAGAAGTCATGTCAAAGGTGAAAGAGGTTATCCCGAAAGTGGTGGGCAAGGAATCCCGAGAAGTTGCGCGGCCATTCGCGCCCTTCACCAGCAATCTGGAAGAATTCATGGAGAATATTTTCCCCGGCCGTTGGATGGAGTCCCTGAATTGGCGCAGGCCGCTGTTGGCCGATCTGGACGTGGCGATGGATGTCCAGTGGCCACGGATCGATATTATTGATCGCGACAAGGAACTGTTAATACGAGCGGATTTGCCTGGAGTGAAGAAAGACGATCTGGAGCTTACCGTTACTGACGACAGCGTGCATGTAAGGGCGGAGACCAGGAGTAAGAAGGTAGTGGACGAGGAGTCCTATTATCGTTGCGAGACGCATATGGGCGCATTTGAGCGCTTCATCCCCCTGCCCGTGGACGTAGACAGCGAGCTTGTTAAAGCTGAGCTGAAGGATGGCGTGCTTGAGGTGAGAATGCCCAAGCGCAAGGTCGTCAAACGGCAGAAGGTCGATATCAAGTAGTGCTGTGGCCAGGCGGAGGGGGCGGTTGCGTCCGCTCCCGCCGCTGGTTTGCGCCCCCTAGAGCTGTCCTTTCTTACTGTCCAGGCCCGCCCTCAGGGGTACGCGGCAAAAGACTCTTGTTCCACCGCCCGGGTTGGGTTGAATGATGAGATCGCCACCGAGGTTGCGCGCCCGGTAAGCCATGATGCGCAAGCCTACACCCTCGCCTTTTGCGTACTGGGAGTCAGATCCACTGCCGTCATCGGTAATGGTCATGCGAAGTTCTTCGTCCAGAATCTGGCATTCGATCACTATGTTCTTGGCCAGACCATGATGGACCGCGTTGTTCACCGCTTCCTGGGCAATGAAATAAATCTGGTTGGATTGATTTGACTGCATTTCGGGCATGCTTGTGCGGCCACCGATAACCTCGCAATTGACCTTGAAAACCCGGGCAGTGCCATCAGCCAGTTTTCGCAGTACGCCCATAATACCGACCGGTCCGACCGGCACCGGATACAGACCGCGCGCGAGCTCCCGCGTGTGTGCGATGGCCTCGCTGAGTGAGTTGCGTATGTCGGCAACGTCTGTCACGAACTGTGAGTTGCCAGACTTGAGTCGGTTTTCCAGGCTTTGCAGCAAAAAGGATATGCCGGCCAGTTCCTGTCCAAGACCGTCGTGCAGATTCAGGCTTATACGGGCGTTTTCCGCACTTACCGCCTCCTGGATACTCATTTCCAGTTGCTTGCGCTCAGTGATCTCTGTGTTCGTTCCCAGCAGGCGGACCGGCTTCCCCTGGCCGTCATATTCCACGGTGGCTCTGACCATAAACCATCGGCTTGTGCCGTCCTTGTGTTGCATTCGGTGTTCGAATGCATTGTCCGGGCTTTGACGCCGAATAAGGGCCCGCGTGGCCGTGATCAGTGGCTCCCTGTCGTCCGGGTGAATCAATGACACCCAGGCATCCAGGTCGTCGGGAATTTCTTCGTCCGTGTAACCCAGCAGGTTCTTCAGATTCGGATCGACGTAGAACGCGTTATTACGCAAGTTCCAGTCCAGGACGCCCACCCGGGCAGCGGTGGTCGCCTGGGTATAGCGGTCGAGAATCGTACGGTAGCGATTTTCAACCTGCCTGAGCCTTGCACGCAACTCGTCCGCAGTGGGTTTTGTATCCTCATGCATGCTTGGTTCCTGCCGTCAGGCCATGCTGGTACTGCACCGCCATGATTTAGTTGGTCACCAATCGATTGCCTTGCAGACGCTCCCTGAGCCCGTACCAGGTGTACGCGCCACGCAGATAAAGCGGACGCAGGGCCGGTAGAGGCATCCATGGCAGGGGCTTGAGCATGGGACCCGGAATCGGATAGCGACTATCGTGGCAGCCTACGATCATGTCGGCCAGGGCGGCGCCGGACCAGCTTGCCATGGATACACCTCCACCGTGGAATGCCAGCCCATACCAGGAACTGCTGCGCCCCGGCAGTCGGCCGACATGGAACACCAGGTCCCGGCACATACACACAAGGCCGCTCCAGAAATAGTCAAAACTCACTTCCCGCCATGCCGGGAAAAGAGTTCGGAATTCAGCTTCAAGTCTTTGCCGAACAGCACTTTCCTCGGCTCGTTCACCGCCAATCCCACCGCGCCCGCCGAACAGGAAACGCCCGTCGGGTAGCAGGCGGAAGTAATGCAACAGGGCGCGATCGTCAGACACCAGTTCTGGTGCAAGCCAGCCCTGGCCTTGCAGCTCCTGCCGGGTCAGTTTACGGGTAATCAGGATGTTTGAAAAAACCGGCAAGATACGGCTGGCCATGGGATCTCCCACACCGGCTGGCGTATAACCATTGGTGGCAAGCAGCACGCGTTGTGCGCGTACCCGACCGGCGGCAGTTTCCAGGACATGCTCCTTACCTTCCTGGCGCCAGTTGATGACCATGCTGTGTCCAAAAATTCTCGCTCCTGCCTCACTTGCAGCCCGGGCCAGGCCCTGGCTGTATTTCAAGGGGTGCAGGCCAAACCCATGGGGCATATGTACTGCACCGGTAAAAAGCGGACTGAAAAGACCGCGTTCCTTGAGTTCAGGCTGGCTGAGCGCGGTGGCCGCAAGGCCAAGACTGCGATTCATCCATTGAGCCTCGGCCAGGGCATCGCGGTGGGCATCGGGGCCGGAGCTAACGATATATTCACCAGTCCCCGTGCGCTCGTAATCGATGCCCGGGTTATCGCCCAAACCGCCCACGTATTCTATGGCCTGCTGCTGAATCTGGCTGAACTGGCGGGTTGTCTCCAGGCCCCACCGGCCTACCATTTCCGGGTATTCCAGTTTCGCCCCGCCAGGGCTGCAAAACCCTCCGTTGCGCCCGGAAGCGCCCCAGCCCGGTTGGCCGGCGTCCAGCACGATGGTGTCCATTGAGTGCCTGCCCGCCAACCCCAGTGCAGCATTCAGCCCGGTATAGCCTGCTCCGATGATGGCCACTTCTGCGCGGTGGTCGCCTTCCAGTCGGGGTGCGAGCAACTCAGGATTGTTTGCCGAGGCTGCCCACCAACTGTCTGCCTGGGTATGAAAATCAAAGGCCTGTTTGGTCAGCCAGGACGGGTACATCGGGGATTCCTCTAGCGAGCTGCCGGACATTGTCTTTCGCCGGTCCAGCCTAACTGTAAGCAAAGAACTAGCCAAGCAACATTCCACGGCTCCTGTCGATCTCAGCCCCGGTGTTTGCGCCCAGTGGCGATGCTATGATCGAGTGTCGCTTGCCCCGTAGAGGTTGCCCATGCTTTCCAGATTTATTTTCCTGGCCCGTGGTCTTGGACTGGCTGGACTACTGTTTTCCAGCCTTGGCTGGGCCGCTCAAGCCGAGGATCGTGCAGCTTACGCCATGCCCGACAGCTATAGCGCCAGGGTCACTGAAATGGTGCTGCGCTCGGGCGGCAATGCAGTGGATGCTGCGGTGGCCGCTGCCTTCACCCTGAGCGTGACTCTGCCCGAGGCAGGTAACCTGGGCGGCGGTGGTTTCATGTTGGTAAGCATGGGCGATGAAGCAGCATTCATTGACTATCGTGAGACCGCCCCGGCTGCCGCCAGTCGCGATATGTACCTGGACAAAGAAGACGATGTGCTGGAGGGCATGAGTGTGACGGGGCACCTCGCCGCAGGCGTGCCGGGTACGGTGGCGGGAATGTGGGAAGCACATCAAAAATACGGGCGTTTACCCTGGGCAGCGCTCCTGGCGCCGGCCATCGAGTTAGCCCGGGCAGGCTTCTTCGTCCACCCCCAATTGGCCCAGGCAGTGACCGACGAATCTGGTCGATTTGAAAGGAAAACCAATTTCGCAGAATATTTTTCGAGCATGCGCGAGCGGGAGTTGTTTCGTCAGCCCGAGCTTGGCGCAACCTTGCAGCGCATATCAGAAACAGGTTCCCGTGAATTTTACCAGGGACAGACTGCCACCCTGCTGCTGGAGGAGATGAAACGTGGGGGCGGCTTGATCAGTGGCGAGGACCTCGCGGGCTACGAGGTGATCTGGCGGGAACCGCTGCAGGTTACCTGGCGCGGCTATAGACTTCTCACCGCACCCCCTCCAAGTTCCGGAGGCATTGCACTGATTCAGTTGCTGCAGATGAAGGATTTCCTGGCCGAACAGTTCAAGGGTCAGGCGCATAATTCCGCCGGTTATATTCACCTTGTTGCAGAGATGGAAAAGCGTGTGTTTGCAGACCGGGCCGAGTACGGAGGAGACCCTGATTTTGTCGAAGTTCCGGTAGCCACACTGATCAGCCCGGATTACATTTCCTCACGCGCGGCTGAGGTCAACGCTCGCGCAATTTCTTCTCTGGCGACCGTGCACCCGGGTATCGAATCCAGGGATACCACGCATTTTTCGATCATGGATTTCGATGGCAACACGGTGTCCAATACCTACACACTGAACGAGACTTTTGGCAGTGGTGTGGTGGTCACTGGTGCCGGCTTCCTGCTGAATGACGAAATGGACGATTTCAGCTCCAAGCCCGGCGTACCTAATATCTATGGTGTGGTGGGCTTCGAGGCCAACGCCATCGAACCGGGCAAGCGTATGTTGTCTTCGATGACCCCGACGATCCTGACCAGGGACGGCAGGTCGATCATGGTGGTGGGGACTCCGGGTGGCTCGACAATTTTCACCAGCGTCTTCCAGGTCATGGTCAACCTGCTTGATTTCAACATGACCCCCGAACAGGCCGTATCCAGTACCCGCTTTCATCACCAGTTGCTGCCACCCGATGAGGTGACCTTTGACCCCGGTATTCCCCTGCCCTCAAATACCCTAAAGGCACTGACCGAGCTTGGCTACAAGCCACGCCCGCACGACTGGGCCCTGGGGGACGTCATGCTGATCAGCAATCTGGGGGGTCAGCTGAGGGCGGCCGCCGATCCTCGTGGTCGAGGGGTCGCTGGGGTATTTGCCCGGGACCCGTAGTCCCGGAGCGTGTAGCTGTTAACCCTCGATGTCCACGGCGTTCGGTCGCTTGGGCAGTCCGGGCATACGAATAATGTCACCTGCCAGGGGCACCAGGAATCCGGCGCCTGCCGACAGCAGGACATTACGGACGGTGATCTGGAACCCCGTGGGTCGGCAGATTCGTTTGGGGTCATCGCTCAGGGACAAGGGGGTCTTCGCCATACATATCGGCAATCCCGCAAAACCCAGGCGCTCTATACGGGCCAGGTCCTTGCGCGCTGAATCGGTGAACTCCACGCCGTCCGCACCGTAGAGTTTTGTCGCGATGGCCAGGATCTTGTCCTTGATCGGGTCGGACCACTTGTAAGTCGGTTTCAACGGGCGTGTTTCCTCGCTCGCAGTTTCCAGCACCGCCCTGGCGAGTTCCTCGGCGCCCTTGCCGCCATCACGGAAGGCCGTAGAAACCGCGACACGAACACCCAGGTCCTCGCAGGCTTTACGCACTACCTCCACTTCCGCATCGCTGTCTGTGTCGAAGCGGTTGATGGATACCACCGGCTCGCGATCAAAGCCGCGGACATTCTCGATGTGCTTGAACAAGTTGGGCAGGCCCGCTTCCACCGCAGCCGGGTCTGGCTTGGTTAATTCCCTGGGACCCTTGCCACCATGCCGTTTCAGGGCCCTGACTGTAGCCACCAACACCACCGCGGCAGGCGCGAGGCCGGTGTATCCGCACTTGATATCCATGAACTTTTCGGCGCCCAGGTCTGAGCCAAAACCTGCCTCGGTAATAGTCCAGTCGGCCAGGCGCATGGCCATGCGGGTTGCTATCACGCTGTTGCAACCGTGGGCGATATTGGCAAAGGGGCCACCGTGCACCAGTGCCGGCACGCCCTCGCAGGTCTGTACCAGGTTTGGCAGCATTGCGTATTTCAACAGACGAATCATGGCGCCCACGCCGCCAATATCCTCTGCGGTGAGGGGCTTGCCGTCGGCTTCCTCGGCCACGATCAGGCGCGACAAGCGGACTCTCAGGTCGGCTGCGTCCTCGGCCAGGCACAAGGCCGCCATGATTTCAGAAGCCGGGGTGATGTCGAATCCTGTCTCGCGGGGCACTCCCTGCAACACGCCGCCCAATCCGATAACCACGTGCCTGAGGGCCCGGTCATTCATGTCGATGACCCGACGCCAGCTAATACGCCTGGGATCCACTTCTGGCGGGTTGCCGAAGTGAATGTGGTTATCCAGAAGTGCCGCGAGCAGGTTGTTTGCCGCAGTGATTGCGTGGAAATCACCGGTAAAATGCATGTTGATATCTTCTTCGGGAACCAGGCTCGCCCTGCCGCCTCCGGTGGCGCCGCCTTTCATACCGAACATCGGACCCAGTGATGGCTCACGTAGTGCGACGCAGACTTTTTCACCCAGGCACGCCAAACCCTGGGCCAGGCTGATGGAAGTCGTCGTCTTGCCTTCGCCAGCACCAGTCGGAGTCATTGCGGTAACCAGGATCAACTTGCCCGGTGCCTTGTCGGCGGCCGTTTCGTGGCGCAGTTTGGACATCTCTGCGCCGTAAGGAATCATGTGCGATGGATCGATGCCCAATTGGCTTGCGAGCTTGGCGATTTCCTG
Organism: Gammaproteobacteria bacterium; assembly: GCA_026193125.1. Taxonomy (GTDB): domain Bacteria; phylum Pseudomonadota; class Gammaproteobacteria; order Steroidobacterales; family BM003; genus CAKZML01. Next base: position 15,011 of record JAPHSC010000283.1, on the reverse strand, counting down.
GACGGTTCCTGACATGATCATTGGTCTCGGTTTTTTCGGAAGGCAAGAGGGTACACTATCAAGGGTGAAATTGAACAGCCGGTAGGCGGCACTGCAAACAGGATCAGCAATATGGACATAGGCGACTTGCGCCAGGAGTACACGCGTCTCGGTCTGCGGCGACAGGATCTGGCGGATAATCCTTTCACCCAATTTGAACTTTGGTTCACACAGGCCCGCGAAGGGGGGGTGCAGGATCCCAATGCCATGAGCCTGGCCACCGTGGATGAACAGGCAAGACCTGCTCTGCGGACCGTGTTGCTGAAGTTCTGGAATCAGGAGGGCTTCGTTTTTTACACCAATTTTGGCAGTGCCAAGGCCCGCCATATGGCAAATAACCCGGAAGTGGCGTTGCTGTTTTTGTGGTTGTCGCTGGAACGACAGGTAATCATTCGTGGCAGGGCTGAAAAGGTTTCCACTACTGAGTCAGTGAAATATTTTCTCAGCCGCCCGCGTGGCAGTCAGCTTGGTGCCTGGGTCTCGCAGCAAAGTTCGGTGGTTTCCTCGCGCTCCATTCTGGAAGCCAAGCTGGAGGAAATGAAACAAAAGTTTGCCAACAGAGACGTGAGTCTGCCGTCCTTTTGGGGTGGCTATCGCGTGGTTCCCCGCTGCATTGAATTTTGGCAGGGTCGGCCGAACCGACTACACGATCGCTTTATGTACACGCGCGAACAGGAGGAATGGAAGCTGGAGCGCCTCGCCCCATGATGCGCGGATTGATTTGTGCCGGCCCACGGGACAGGGAGCAAGACTGAAGTGCCGATAGCTTTGTCTTCAACGCCCGTAAACATTATTGCGCTGGCTTGCTGCTGATGGTGGCCCGCAACAGGTCCAACCCGATCAAGCGAGCTACCCACCGACACTGGCTGATGATGTGGGCAGTGATTTTGTGGGAGCGACAGGAATCGGCTAGTCGAGGGTTTACACGGTGAGCAAACTGTACGGGTCTTTCGCGGCCAGCAGGGTGGGCCGGCAACATTTTGACTTGGTGATAGAAGCCCCGCGCGACAAGTCGCCGTTGTTGACCGAGAAGTCGGTATGAGATTCGTGCATTACCGGCCGAGGAAACTGATTACCCTGATCATGTTGTTCGAGGGCAGTTTGCTGCCGCTCGCAGGCATCCTGGCCTGGCTCCTGGACTTACCGTTGCTGTTGACGCCCGGACTGCGGAGTATTGGCCTGGGCATCCTCGCTACGCTGCCGATGTGGTGGTTGTTGCGCTGGTCGCGAGGACTGGATCTGAAGTCGCTGAGAGAGCTTTTCGAATGGGTTGAGCACAACCTGCTGCCGCTGTTCAAGGGCGCCACCACCTGGCAGCTGGCCGCTATCGCCGTGCTGGCTGGATTGGGCGAGGAAATGTTGTTTCGCGGTGTCATTCAGCAGGCACTGCAACAGTGGCTGGGACCCTGGACTGGCTTGCTGCTGGCGAGTCTGGTTTTTGGCGCCGCGCACTGGGTCAGTCGTACCTACATGGTATTTGCCTGTCTCATGGGGCTTTACCTGGGCTCGCTATACTGGCTTTCCGAAGACTTGCTATTAGTCGCGATTGTTCATGCATTGTATGATTTTCTTGCCTTGAGATTATTGCTGGGACACTCGTCCCCTGCCCAAACTGAAGGATGATGCAGGCCGGTCAGGCCGCTGCACGGCGCTTGCTGGAATTTGCTACTCTTGCCAAAGGTCAAAAGGTACGCATTCATGACTGAATTTTTCTCTCCAGACAACATGGCTCAGTTTCTGCAACAGCTGCAGCAATGGATGCAGGCCAACGTATTGGTTCCGGAGAACGTGGTACAGGTTCTGGTCAGCTTCCTGTTATTCCTGCTGGCTCGCTTCCTGTCGCCCCGTCTGGACACCTTGCTGACGGAGCGAGTGACACTGCCCTTCATGCGCAGGGTGGCAGAGGCGGGCGCGGGGGTATCCCTGGCCCTGCCATGGCTGTTAATGCAGTGGCTGGTCCTGGTGATAGCCGCGGCTGCATCCTTGCCCTACCGGGTCCTGGAAATTGTTGCCAGCCTGCTCAGCGCCTGGGTAATCATTCGGCTCGTATCCCAGATGGTTCGTGACCCGTTGTTATCACGCATGATCGCGTGGGTGGCCTGGTCTGTAGCCGCCTTGAACATCGTGGGCCTGTTGTTGCCCGCTATCGAGATTCTGGATTCCGTGGCCGTGACCCTCGGGGGTATCAGGGTTTCGCCCTACACCGTGGTGAAATCGACAATGGCCCTGGGAGTCTTGTTGTGGGCTGCGTTTGCGGCTTCCAGCATGTTCGAGGCCAGGATACGCAGTAGCACAGCGCTGTCGCCTTCGCTGCAGGTGCTGATGAGCAAGGCCCTGAAGATCGTGCTGGTATCACTGGCGGTAGTGATAGCGGTGCGCAGTGTGGGTATCGATCTCACGGCATTGACGGTTTTTGGTGGCGCCATTGCCCTGGGTATTGGATTTGGCTTACAGAAAATCATAGCCAACCTGGTGGCTGGATTAATACTACTGCTGGACAAGTCCATCAAGCCCGGTGATGTCATAGCGGTGGAGGAAACCTACGGCTGGGTGAACACTCTGGGTGGTCGTTACGTGTCCGTGATCACCCGCGATGGCACCGAGCACCTGATACCCAACGAGACCCTGATCACCAATCGGGTAGAGAACTGGACCCACTCAAACAACCGGGTCCGCCTCAAGGTGCCCATTGGCGTGCACTACAAATCCGATGTCCACAAGGCCATCGCCCTGTGCATTGATGCCGCTGCGCAAACACGCAGGGTGCTGGCCATACCAGCTCCCGCCTGCCTGGTGAAGGGCTTCGGTACTGATTCGGTGGACCTGGAAATCCGCTTCTGGATTGAGGACGCCGCCAACGGCATCTCCAATGTGCGTAGCGACATACTGTTGAAGGTCTGGGACTCTTTCCTCGAACACGGCATTGAAATTCCTTACCCGCAAAGGGATTTGCACCTGAGATCGCCCGAGTCCTTGCTGCAATTGCTGGCGGCCAGGGCCGCTGCCCAGGACGGCTAGCGGGTAATGTGGGAGTTGCTGGCGATCTTAAGGCCCGGCCTGCACCTGGCTTTGCATGTGCTGGTGCCCGGGGTGTTTGCCCGCCTGTTCTGGTCACATAACTGGTGGCGGGCCTGGCTGATTATGCTGGCAGCCATGGTGATTGATCTTGATCACTTGCTGTCTTACCCAATGTACGATCCCAATCGCTGTAGCCTGACCAGTCATCCTTTGCATGGCGCGGGTCCGGCGATGCTGTATTTGCTGATGCTACTGCCGGCCAGAACCCGGGTACTGGGCTGTGGCTTGCTGATACACCTGGCGCTGGACGGTGCAGACTGCCTGCTGATGACGTCGGGCTGAGATTCCCGCCACAGACAACTTGGAAGTGCTTCGCGCAATGCGTTTAAGATAGGGCGCTGGTTGCACAGGAACACTGGCCCTCGGGGGCAGCGAGCAGGGACTACGGATTCTCATGGCATACAAGGCATTACGTTTTTTGGCTGGCCCTACGGCCCACGAGACTCTCACCCGGGATGGTTTCGATGTTGATCATTTCCAGGTCATGGCCGGCGCGTCGGGCGGGCCAAAATGGCTGGTCTTGAGCCGTCTGGACCGGGTTATCTGTGGCGAATTGTTGCCCGCGCGCAAGAACCCGCTGTTCCTGCTGGGTTCCTCAATCGGTGCCTGGCGCTTCAGTTGTTATGCGAAGGAAGATCCGCTGGCGGCGATCGAGATTTTTGAGGATGCCTACGTAGAACAGCGCTACGCGAAGAAGCCTACAGCGGAAGAAGTGACTCGGGAAACCCGCCGGTTTTTCAAGTTGATTGCCGGGGTTGGCGGTGAGCGAGAGATGCTTGAGAATGCCAGGGTCCGTTTGAACGTGATGACGGTGCGCTGCCGCGGAGCATCTGCCTCAGAGCGTCCGTGGTTGCAGGGACTGGGACTCATTGCCGCGGCTGGAGCAAACCTGCTGTCTCGCAAGGCGCTGTCTATTTCCTATGAGCGCGTGCTGTTCTTCGATTCCCGTGATGAGCCGCCGTTCAGCAGGCTGGCGGGTATGCCGATGCATCGGGTAAAGCTAAGCGAGGCGAATCTGGAGGATGCAGTCGTGGCCAGCGGTTCGATACCCCTGGTGCTGACCGGCGTACCTGATATTGTTGGCGCGCCTGCCGGTATGTACCGCGACGGGGGGGTTGTTGATTATCATTTCAGCGACCCGCTTAGCCAGGGCAGCGGTCTGGTGCTTTACCCCCATTTTTATCCCTACCTGGTGCCCGGATGGTTTGACAAGAGCCTGACCTGGCGGCGGGCTCGTGGTGCAGCGACCGACAAGATCCTCTTGCTATCACCCTCGGAGGAATTTGTTAGCAGACTGCCTTACGGCAAGATTCCCGATCGCAGGGATTTCGAAAACCTGGATAACGATGAACGCATTAAATACTGGCGCAAGGTTGTGGTAGAGAGCGAACGCATGGCCGATGAGTTGCGTGCAGTAGTGGAACGTGGAGAAATTGCCGAGAGGCTGGAACTGCTGGCGTGAACCTGGTGCAGGGAATGGCATGAGCTTTGTATTACACGAGCGGCTGAAACAAGACTGCCTGATGTTGGGATGCTTCCCGCTGAGCAGGCTATTGCTCATGCAGGACAGTCGGTTCCCTTGGTGCATCCTGGTTCCTGCCAGGAAAGATATGCGCGAGTTACATCAACTGGAGTGGAACGACCAGGTCCAGTTACTGAAGGAATCGAACCGACTTGCAACGTGCCTTACTCGAATCTATCAACCCGACAAGTTGAATATTGCGGCCATTGGCAACCTGGTGCCCCAATTGCACCTGCATCACGTGGTGCGTTACCTTGGCGACATCGCCTGGCCGGCACCTGTTTGGGGTTTTGGCAAGCCTGTTCCCTACAGTCAGGCTGAATTGGAACATCACACGGGAAGGTTGCTGGCGAGCCTGGAGGAAGCCGGCAGTGATGGGCAGGTATTCGAACGTTTGACGGCCTAATGCCAGAGGGAGACAGTCATGAGATTCAATTTCAGCGTTGCAGTGTGCGCATTCGCAGTGTTGCTGGCCGGTTGTGCCGAAAAGGCGGATGCGCCGACACCGGTTGCGGAGACCGGTACCAGCTCGCCGACACCGGTTGCGCAGGAGGATTTCTCGACGCTGGCAGGTGCATGGGTGCTAAGCGGTCTGGAAGGCGGGTCGGCGGACGCAGAGTCACCGATCACCATGGCATTGACAGAGACCGGTGAATTTTCCGGCAGCGCAGGCTGCAATCGCTACTTTGGCAAATTCGTGTGGACGGAGGGCAAGCTCGGCTCGGGCCTGATCGGTTCAACCATGATGGCCTGCGAGGAACCCACAATGGCGCTGGAACAGCTCTACCTGGGCCTGTTGCCCAGGGTTGCCCACATCATCAAGACCGACGGGCGTCTGCAATTGCTGGGAGAGCAGGACCAGGTACTGGTGGAAATGCTTGCGGAAAATCCCGCCCGCTAGCTACAGGCCTAGCCTGCAGGAACTCCGAACAAGTGCACGTGCAGTGCGCGTATCAGGCCATAGGTGACGATGCCTGCCAGGACGATGATGACATCTTTTTTGACGGGCAGCTTTGCCACCTGGTGGGTGGCTCCGCGATTGTTGGCTGACCACATGTCGATCACCGCATACAGGCCGAAAGAGGCGAATAGGGTAATCGACGCCTGGTCGCCGTTTGCCAGCAGGTGACCGGTGGCCCAAATGACCACCGCCCAATTCATCGGGTGTCGAGTGAAGCGCTTGATATTACCCGGCATGTGGGCGGCCGGCAGCAATATCAGGGCCGGCAGCATGAGTGCGGCTGTGGCAATGTGGCCCCAGGCAGGCGGAGTGTAAACCGATACAAAAGGTGCCCGACCCTTGCCTATTACCAGCAAGATAAAACCGGCCAGGGAAACCAGGCTGAAAGCTATTTTGTAAGTCTTCTCACCCAGGCGCCCAATCAGTGCTGCCCGCGCCGATGGTACGGTGGGCAACAGGTGAGCAGCCATGAAAACAAGCAGGCCAGCAATCAGTAAATTCATTTCTCGGCTCCCGGCGATGGGTGTGTTGACGGTGCGGATGTCGAGGATAGCCTGTTTGCGCCTCGCTGGCACGGGTCGGTCGGTTATCGGCCCATATGTGCTAGATTCACGCCCTAGCCAGATCACGCCAGTCGAGCCGCCATGTTGCCAGACACCCGCACCCTGCCCCAGTACGAATTTGAAAAGACCCCAGGCATGGGGGAGCTATTACAGGTATGCGAAGGTGTTTTCTGGCTGCGCATGCCGCTGCCCATCATGCTTGGCCATATCAATCTGTGGCTTCTGCGGGACGGTGACAGCTGGGTCATTGTCGACACTGGCATGTCCGACGCAGGCACACGACAGCTATGGCTGAAATTGTTTGCGGAGCAACTGCAGGGGCTTCCGGTCTCGCGGGTGCTTGTTACCCATCTGCATCCCGATCACGTGGGCCTCGCGGGTTGGCTTTGCCGGCACTGGGAGGCGCCGCTATGGATGAGTCGGACCGAGTACCTGCTGTGCAGAAACCTGGTCTCTGACACCGGTAGGGAAGCGCCACAGGCAGGCGTTGACTTCTATCGTCGGGCAGGCTTTGATGCCGAGTCTCTGGCGCGCTACCGCGAGCGTTTCGGTGGTTTTGGCTCCGTGGTGTCAGCCTTGCCCGATGCGTTTACCCGGCTTACTGACGGTATGACCCTGTCGATCGGGGGTGAGGCCTGGGAAGTGGTGATCGGCAGGGGTCACTCGCCGGAGCATGCCTGCCTGTTCTGTCCGGCACATAACATCATTATTTCGGGTGACCAGATTCTGCCCACAATTTCCTCGAACGTAAGTGTGTGGCCCACCGAGCCCCACGCCAACCCCCTGGCAGACTGGCTGGACTCTTGCGCGAATCTGCAACAGCGCCTGCCGGCTGATGTGCTGGTAATGCCCTCTCATGGCAAAGTGTTCAGGGGCGCTCCCGAACGTTTGCAGGCATTGATAGACGAACACCAGGACTGCCTGGCCAAGGCACTGGAGCTGTGTGCCACCCCGCGCAGCATCGTCGAGCTGTTTCCCGCACTGTTCAAATCGGCCATAGACAGACGCAACCTGATTATGGCGACGGGGGAAAGTGCAGCCCATGTCAATTACCTGCTCGAACGCGGCCAGCTTGAATTGTTCGAGCAGCGCGACGGCGTGGACTATTACCGTCGGACATAGCCAGCCGTCAAATTTGGCAGCGGTAAACAAGCCGTGGCCTGGAATCAGAGCCGAGTGTGCCCCGGGTCGCCACCGAACGGATCCCGGGATGTCTAAAATTGCTTTTGCGGCGCGCAAAAAGCGCAGGATTCCACTTGGAATATCGCAGCGCAAGAGTTATCCAGGCAAAAAAGTAAAAATAAGCGATTGTTTTAATTAGTCTTTTAAATATTTGCCAATATCTATCTTGCAACGCAAGATAAAACCCTTATTATTGTGCAATGCAAAAGATACTTGCTGCCCAGAAACCCAGGAGACAGTAAAATGAATACATTTAATGAGACATTTGAAAAGTTGACCGAAATGCAGAAGCAGGGACTCGAGCCAGTGCGTCAGTTCAGCAGCATTGCGGTTGATTTGTTTGAGCAGATTGCTCGCAAAAACTATGCTTTTTACGGTGACGTGCTTGAATTCGCGGTTGCCCAGGCCAAGTTGCCGGTAGGCGCCACCGAGCCCAAGGCAATATTTGAAGAGCAGGTCGCATCGACCAAGGCTTTTGCCGAGCTGGTTGCCGAGCGTGCCAACGAATATGTGGAGCTTGGAAAGTCTTTCCAGGAATCAGCCGGTGATTTGGTTGACGTGGACTTCATCAAGCCTGCAGTCAAGGCGAAAACCAAGAAAGCGGCCTAAGTCAGGTTGGCTTGTCTGAAAAAGGCGCTCATTCATTGAGCGCCTTTTTTTTGCCCGCAGTGGCCAGGAAGCCTGCGATGTGTTCATGAACACATATTTCTTGCGTCTAACAGGTCCGGCTTTCATGTTGCCTGTCTTCCCGAGCCCGCTTGCGGACGGTTTGCAGCTTGAATCCGGATCTTTTCGCCTGCAAGCTACACCGCCGGAAATAAGTCAGGGGTCTCCTGACCGTACAATTGGCGAAAACGGAGCGCGACATGGCTGAAACGCATCTCATTAAAAAGTATGCCAACCGCAGGTTGTATGACACCACGACAAGTCAGCACATAACGCTGGATGGCGTGCGCAAGTTGATTATTGACGGTAATGACGTGGAGATAGTTGACGATGCCAGTGGCGATGACCTTACCCGCGCCTTGTTGCTGCAGATCATTGCAGATCAGGAACAGGGCGGCCGGCCGATGCTGGATGCCGGATTTCTGACACGGATTATTCGCTTGTACGGTAATCCGATGCAGGAACTGATGGGGGAATACCTGTCCAGGAGTTTTGATACGTTTACACAACAGCAGTCGGCATTTCAGGAGCAGATGCGTTCAACCATGGCCACCCTGCCGTTGACCACGCTGCAGGACATCGCGAAAAGTAATATGGAGGCCTGGCGCACCATGCAGGAAGCAATGCTTGGTAAACGGCCCCCGGGCAAAAAAGAAACGGAGTAAGAACTTGAGCAAGAAAAAAGCGCACTCGAAAAAATCACCCAAACCTGACACAACGATTGATGGCTTGGTGCATTTGATTGAGAAGAGCCAAAAGAACTTCACTAAATTTCTGGCGGCACCGAGACAGACCATCAGCGGTTTACTGGATCCGTTCAATGTGGTCGGCCCCTTTGCCAGAAGCGCCAAGCAACTGGCATTGCATCCGGTCAAGCTCGTGAAAGCCAATGTTGATCTGTTGCAGACTCACATGAGGCTGTGGCAAAACACGGCCAGGCGGGCGATTGGGCAGGACGCAAAGCCGGTGGCTGAAGCGGACAAAGGCGATCGTCGTTTTACCTCCGCTGAGTGGGAGGAGCGCGCGGCGTTTGATTTCATACGCCAGTCCTATCTGATTACCAGCCGCTGGCTGGTTGACACGATGTCGGATATTGAAGGCTTGAGCGCCGAGGATGCGCACAAGGTCCGGTTTCATACGAAGCAAATCACCGACGCACTGTCTCCGAGCAATTTTATGCTGAGCAATCCCGAAGTCATTCGGGAAACCGTGGAATCTCGCGGCCAGAACCTGGTGCGCGGCGTAAAAAACCTGGCTCGGGATATCAAGGCCGGTGGCGGCGCTCTGAAAATGCCTTTGACTGACGAGAATGCGTTCGAGTTAGGCGTGAACATCGCAACCACCCCGGGCAAGATCGTCTATCAAAACGACCTGATCCAGCTTATTCAGTATGAGCCATTGACGAAACAAGTGTACCGGCGTCCGCTGCTGATCGTTCCGCCATGGATTAACAAGTATTACATTCTCGATCTACAGCCGAGCAACTCGTTCATACGCTGGGCAGTGAGTAAGGGCTATACGGTCTTTGTTACCTCATGGGTGAATCCGGACGAGTCGCTCTCGACCAAGACCATGGAAGATTACCTCGACGAGGGCATATTCGCCGCCCTTGACGCGATCAAGGCAGCAACCGGGGAAGCCGAGGTCACGATGATCGGCTACTGCGTCGGTGGCACCCTGACGGGTGCCGCGCTGGCCTATATGGCCGCCAAGCGTGACAAGCGGGTCAAGGCCACGACATTTTTCGCGGCACAAATGGATTTCTCCGAGGCGGGAGACCTGAAGGTCTTTATTGATGAACAGCAGCTTGAGAGTCTTGATCAACGCATGGCTGAGCACGGATACCTGGACGGCGACAAGATGTCCACCGCCTTTAACATGTTGCGCGCCAACGATCTGATATGGACCGTTTACGTGAATAATTACCTGCTCGGCAAGGAGCCGATGAAATTCGACCTGCTGTACTGGAATTCGGACGCGACGCGTATGCCACGCACACTGCATATGTACTATCTACGTGAGTGCTATTTGCATAACAATCTCGCCAAACCGGGTGGCATGGCGTTGCATGATGTACCCATTGATCTGGGCAAAGTCAAAATACCGATTTACCTGCAGGCTTCCATAGAAGACCACATTGCACCTTACCCCTCAGTGTTCAAGGCCAAGCAATTGTTCTCCGGACCGGTACGTTTCATGCTGGCCGGCTCCGGGCATATCGCGGGTGTGATCAATCCCCCTGACGCCAACAAGTACAACTACTGGATGAACGAAGCGCAGCCCAAGGACCTGGATGCCTGGATGGAGGGCGCCGAGTCCCATCCCGGTTCCTGGTGGGATGACTGGGATGCCTGGTTGGCGCCGCTGTCGGGCGAACTGGTAAAGGCAAGAAAACCGGGCGCCGGCAAACTGGACATTATTGAAGATGCGCCAGGCAGTTACGCCAAGTTAAAGAGTTGATTCGAGATTAAACCAACAGAAGCGAAGTGAATTAATAAATGGACCTGAATAACAAAGTAATCATCATTACCGGCGCCAGTCGTGGACTCGGCGCAGCCATGGCTCGCCGATTTGCTGCACGAGGCTGCCAGCTTGCATTGATCGACCTTGATGCCGATTCCCTGGGTGATACGAAGACATCCTGTGAGCAGGCTGGGGCTGCACGGGTTGAAACCTATGCGGCAAATGTGGCGCATGAACAGGAAGTGGTTGCGACCATAGACCGGGTCGCCCACGACTTTGGTGCGCTGCATGGCCTGGTCAATAATGCCGGCATCACACGCGATGCGATGATGTTGAAGTACAAGGACGGGCAACTTGTCTCAAAGATGACCCTGGATCAGTGGCAGGCCGTCATCGACGTAAACCTAACCGGTGTATTTTTGTGTGGACGTGAAGCCGCGGCAAAGATGATTGAACTCGGGTGCCAGGGTTGCATCGTCAATATCTCCTCAATCTCGCGCCACGGGAATATGGGACAGGCCAATTATTCGGCGAGCAAGGCGGGTGTGCAGGCGCTGGCTGTAGTCTGGGCCAAGGAATTTGCGCGCTACGGTATTCGCGCGGCATCGGTGGCCCCGGGTTTCGTGGCAACCGAGCTGGTGATGTCAATGAAGCCGGAAGCACGCGAAAAAATTACCGCGCGCGTTCCGGCTGGACGATTGGGAGACCCGGACGAGATCGCGAAGACTGTCGAATTTATATTCGACAATGACTACGTAAGCGGACGCTGCCTGGATGTAGACGGCGCGCTACGTCTGTAGTCCCGTCACGGGCCCCAGTTGAGCTTGTCTTCCTCGACTTCGAGACGCACTCTTGACCAGGCAAGTTCGATGTCCTCTTTGGTGCCGCCAACGTTAAGCTTGAAATTACCGAGGTCAAGCTCTTCGGATGGTTGCATCAATAGCTGGGTCACGCTTCGAGCTGCCTCATGCGTTTCCAGCATGCGCGGCTGCCAGCGGCCAAACACCTTGGGATTTTCTGCGTAGTCCTGGGTCATGCTGGTGCGTATGAATGGGAGCATCAGGCAGCTGGCGTTGACCAGGTTTGCCGAGCGGCCAAGATTTACGCGCAGGACTTCCGGTAAACGTAACACGGCCCAGTTGGCGACGACGTAACCTGGCACGGCAATACCTGGTTCGATCGCCTGCATTGACGAGATATAAATCATTTGTAGCGGCTGCTCGTGATAAATGGCCTCGCCGGCCCACATATGCGTCATGGACACGAAGCCAACGATCTTGGTGTCCAGAACCATGCGGGACTCATTCAAATCACTGATAAACGACTGGCGAACCCTGGCCCGCCTCTCCGCGCGGCTTTCGCCGTCGATCTTGGGCAGTGCGCGCCCGAATCGATAGCCGCCTTCGGTCAGTCCGGAATTGCAGACGATAATATCCGGACCTTTGCCCTCCATCTGTTCAATCACATAGCTGCGCGATGCCCACAAGTCACTCATGCTGGTGACATCCGCCTGCAAGGCAAACGCCTTGACGCCCTTGGCCCGGATCGCGGTTACCAAATCAAAACCGTCCCGGTAACTGCTGTGAAAGTGAACGCCGACTACGGCCGCACCGTTGGCCGCCGCCGCAAGCGCCAGCGACTGTCCTATGCCGCCATCCTTGCCGGAGCCCGTGATCAGGACCCGCTTACCTTCAAAGGCGCCTCGAAAAGCGTCACCGAATTCGAAATTTGAATAATCCGCAGTGTATGCCATCACATTCTCCCTCGCCGCTATGGCTTTCAATATAGCAGCCAAAATAACATTGTTTGCAGCAATTTTTCGCCAGCGAAAAACTCCGGGTTGAAAAGGGCAATAATTCTGACGCTGGAATGCGTTTATTTTTTGCATTGCATCATTACGCAACCCGGGTTACGTATTTCATGACAGCGGTCGCACAAGATAGTCGGTATTGATTTCTGCTCGCTGGCCGGGGCGACTTTTATACTCTGGTCCTGCTGCAATAGTGATGGCGAAATGTCGTCGATCTCGAGTACCTGGAGGCTGATATTTCACCACCGGTACCGAGCTGCTATCTTGCAGCGTGCGGGGTCCGCCCCGACACCAATCAAGGAGTTGACATGCAATTCGCGAGAAAATATCTATTTGTTGCCGTAATCGGGCTGGTCGGCTTTGTTGCTGGATGGGTGGTCTCGCGTGCGGATGAGAGGGCATCAGGATTGGCGGTGATACCGACCAAGCTGACCCAGGCTGACCTTGCCGGTGCCGTGTTTACCAGCTTTGCCTCGGTGAAGACCGTGCATGAGGAGGCAGGTCAGACCTGGGATACCACGGATGCGGAGATATTTCTCAGCCCTGACAGGAAATTCGATGCCGGGGTCTATGAGTCCGGCCCGCTTGCGCTGGATATTGCCGAGCCATACGGGGTGCAGGAGTTTATGTATTTTCTGGAAGGCCGGGTGATACTCACATCGCTTGACGGCAGTAAGGTCGAAGTAAGGGCAGGCGAGGCCGTCATGATATCGGCCGATTGGCGGGGTCGCTGGGAATCCCCTGAGGGTTACCGAAAGATTTACGTGATTTATTCGCCCGATGGACCGCTGGTCGAATAGCACCTGGATTGAGCGGCTGGGCAGTGATCCACGAGCAGGTAATTGATCAAGGCGGTTTATCGCCAGGGAAATATGATGCGGAAATTCAATAATGAAGTGGCTGTAATCACCGGTGCGGGATCGGGAATAGGCCAGGCACTGGCGGTGTCGCTGGCCCGGCAGGGTTGTCACCTGGCCCTGGCGGATGTGAACCCGAATGGACTGGAAACAACCCGTTCTTTGCTCAAGGACACGGCTGTCCAGGTGTCTCTGCACCAGGTTGATGTAGCCAGCAGGCAGGCCCTGGAGCAATTGGCGGAGGCGGTCGTGGCCGCCCACGGCAGGATAAGCCTGTTGTTCAACAACGCGGGTGTGGCCTGCGCGGGTTCCGCCCAGGACACCAGTGAGGAAGATTTTCACTGGCTGATGAACATCAACTTCTGGGGTGTGGTGAACGGCTGCCAGGTGTTTCTTCCGCTGCTCAGGCAACAGCCCCGGGCTCACATCATCAATTTGTCCAGCGTGTTTGGCCTGATTGCGATGCCTACCCAGGCGGCCTATAACGCCAGCAAGTTTGCCGTGCGTGGCTATAGCGAGGCCTTGCAGCAAGAATTGCGAGGATCCAACGTGGGCTTATCGGTGGTCTGCCCCGGGGGAGTGCGCACCGCCATTGCTGCCAACGCCAGGGTTGACCAGGCCAGCGCCGAGGCCCTGGGAGGTTCTGAAAGCTTCGTGCGGCGGTTTGACAAGCTGGCGCGTACGAGCCCTGATCAGGCAGCCGACATCATACTGGACGGGGTACGCAAGCAAAGGAAACGCATACTGGTTGGTCCAGACGCGCATGCGCTGCACTGGATCATACGGCTGTTCCCACGATCCTACGATCGAGTGATCGCGCGCCTGATGCCGATTCCGGGAATAAATATGCCGACGTGAGTCCCCGGGAGCGCTGGACCACTAGGGTGTCCAGCCACCACCCAGGGCCTTGTATAGCTGGATAACGGCTATCAGTTCCTGGCGACGGGTCTGGGACGCAGCGAGTTCCGACTGGAACAGGGAGCGTTCGGTATCCAGTACTTCCAGGTAACTTGTTACCCCACCGTCATAACGGGCACGCGACAAGCGTGTGGCGCTGCGGGCTGCTTCAACCTGGCGCTGCCTGGCCGCGTTTTCGGCCCGGTAGGTGCGTACCGCCACCAGCGCGTCCTCGACCTCTCTCAAGGCCTGCTGGATGGTCTTGACGTAGTTCTGCAGGGCCTGTTCGGTACGCGCCTTTTCTGCCTCTACCCGGTTCTTGTTGCGTCCGGCATTGAACACGGGCGCCAGCAAATTGGCGCCGATATTCCAGAAGTCCGCATCACTGGCACTTAATTCCGAGAGCTCCCCGCTTTCAAAGCCCAGGCTGCCGGTAAGCTGCAGTGAGGGCCAGCGCGCCGCCTCGGCCACGCCGATCCGTGCTGTCTGGGCGACCAGCTGTTGCTCCGCAGCCCGTATATCGGGGCGCTGCTTGAGTAGCTCGGAGGGCAATCCCGGGGGAATGACCGGGGGCAGTGATTGTTGCGACAGGGTTCCGCCACGCACGATCGGACCGGGGTTGCGGCCCAAAAGCACGCTCAGGGCATATTCGGTCTGGGCCACGACTCTTTCGGATGCGGCTACCGAGGCGGCGGCTGACTCCAACTCAATTTCCGCCTGGTTCACGTCAAGCAGTGGCACCGTACCCTTGTCGAAACGTGCGCGCATGATGTCCAGGCTGTGTGCCCGAGTGTCGTAGGTGCGCTGTGATATCTCCAGTTGTTGATCCTGGTCTCTGAGCAACATATAGGCATCGGCCACGCCTGCTACCAGGCTGATGGACAGGGCCTGGTAGCCGTATTCCGTGGCCAGCAATTGCGCACGGGCGGCCTCGTTGGATCGGCGCAGACGCCCGAACAGGTCGATCTCCCAG
>JAPHSC010000049.1 GCA_026193125.1 Gammaproteobacteria bacterium | reverse complement strand
TTGGCGGCATCGACATCCTGGTAAACAATGCCAGTGCGATATCACTCACCGGCACCCTGGGTACACCCATGCGTCGCTACGACCTGATGCACCAGGTTAATGCCCGGGGCAGCTTCCTGTGCGCCCAGGCCTGCCTGCCCTACTTGCTCAATGCCGACAACCCCCACATCCTGAACATCTCGCCACCCCTGGACATGAGCCCGAAGTGGTTTGGTCCCCACGTGGCCTACACCATGGCCAAGTACGGCATGAGCCTGTGCGTGCTGGGCATGGCCGAGGAATTTCGCTCGGATGGCGTGGCGGTGAATGCGCTCTGGCCGCGCAGCACTATCGCCACTGCAGCGGTACAGAACCTGCTGGGCGGGGACACCATGATACGCGGCTCACGCAAGCCGGAGATCATGGCCGATGCCGCCCACGTGATACTCAGCTCAGCCTCCCGCGAGCGCAGCGGTAATTTCTTTATCGATGACCTTGTTCTGCGTGATGCCGGTGTCACCGACTTCGAGCATTACCGGGTTGATCCCGCACAGGACCTGTTCCTGGACTTTTTCGTGCCAGGGGACACCGAACCATCGCCCGGCGGCGAGCGTTTTATCACCGACCTGGGCACACTCAAGACCTAGCCCAAACATAGCCAGATTGAATTTACAAACCAGACCAAAACAACGGGAGATCACCATGTCAGAGCGAGTCCTGATCGACATCAAGGAAGGTATTGCACAGGTTCGCCTGAATCGCCCGGACAAGCTCAATGCCCTGGACCCAGACTTGCTACATGCCCTGATTGAGGCCGCCGCAGGCCTCGCGGCCAGTACCGGCCTGCGGGCAGTGGTGCTTACCGGCGAGGGTCGATCATTTTGCGCCGGGCTGGATTTTGCCAGCTTCGCGGCCATGGCAAAAAGCGGTGGCGAGATGCCATTCGACCCGTTTGGCCGGGTGCCGGGAAATCCTGCCAACATGGTTCAGCGCGCCGGCTATGACTGGCGCAGGCTGCCGGTGCCGGTCATCGCTGCCCTGCGTGGCCATGTCTATGGCGGCGGCCTGCAAATCGCTCTGGGCGCCGATATTCGCTACGCCGCTCCGGATACTCGCCTGTCTGTGATGGAAATCAAATGGGGCCTGATCCCGGATATGTCGGGCAGCCAGACCCTGCGGGACCTGGTGGGTATTGATGTAGCCAAGGAACTGACCTGGACCGGCCGGATAGTGGAGGCGAAAGAGGCGAAAGACCTGGGCTTGCTGACACGGGTCTGCGAGGATCCCCTGGAAGACGCCATGGAAACAGCCCAGGCCATCGCGGGCCGCTCTCCCCACGCCATCCGCGCCGGCAAGCAACTGTTCAACCAGGCCTGGCATGGCAGCGATAGCGACGGACTCGCCCTGGAGGAATCGCTGCAAAAAACCCTGCTCGGCTGGCCCAACCAGGTGGAGGCCGTAATGGCTAACATGCAAAAGCGCGAGCCGAAGTTCCGGGACGTCTGAGGGCAAGGCTGTTGCTCTCCGACTGGGCCTTCCATGCCTCCTTTTAAGCAGTGATTGACGATGCCAAGCAAACAGGCAATCAACAACCCCGATGGCTGCTGGCAGCAAGCAAAGCAATCGTCGTAATCGGTATAAGGGGGCGGCCCCCAAGCTACCTGTTTCCGCTGTCTAATTTCGGATTGTGAGACACCACATGAAATCAGCACGAGTACATGCGTTTACCGAGAGGCCTGAGGATATCCAGGTGGACGAGTTACCGGTGCCCGTACCTGGTCCGGGTCAGGTGCGTGTCCGCATGCTCTTGTCGCCAGTGAATCCATCTGATTTTCACTTCGTCCGGGGCATCTACTACCGCGCGCTTGAGCGCGTGATCTGGAACCAGGCAGGCGCAGACGGAGACAGCCGCGTCAGCATCGATCCTGCACACTGTAACCCCTGTCCTGTCCCGCCCTACACTCTTGGCGGTGAAGGTGTCGGCATAGTCGAGGCGACCGGCGGGGGTTTCCTGGCGAAGCGACTCATGGGCAAGCGGGTTGCGGTGGCAGGCGGTCCACCCAACGGGCTTTGGCAAGAGTTCGCGGTGGTTGATGCAAAGCGTGCGGTGGCGGTAGATGACAATCTGCCGAATGAGCAGGCCGCCATGTATTTGATCAATCCGATCTCAGCCTACGTGATGGTACGCGAGGTGCTGAAAGTGCCCCGGAACGGCTGGCTGTTGCTGACAGCCGCGGGTTCTGCCCTGGGCAAGAGCGTCGTGCGTATGGGCAAGCACTACGGATTTCGGACAATCTGTGTTGTGCGTTCCGATGCCAATACGACGGAACTTAGGCGCCTGGGCGCCGATGCAGTGATCGAGACGGACAAGCACGATCTGTTCGCCGAGGTATACCGCGTGACCGCCGGCCAGGGTGCCGGTCATGCCATGGACTGCGTGGGCGGCCAGCTTACCGCCGACGTCGTCAGGTGCCTGGGTCTGGACGGCAGGCTCGTACTCTATGGCACCATGGCGGACAGCCCGGTCGAGGTGGCGGTGCGAGACCTGATGATGCCCCTGGCCGGTGTCGAGGGTTTCTACCTGGGCAACTGGATGCCCCGGCAGTCACCGATCAAACTGCTTGGTGTGCTGCGCGCGGTGAAGAAGCTGACTGCCCAGGGCGTGTTTTACACCGAGGTGAGCGAGACCTTCCCACTGGATGAGGCCGCGAAGGCAGTAGCGGCATCATTGAACACCGGGCGTACCGGCAAGGTTATGCTGCGTATCGGAGGAAGTTAGACGGCAAGTTTTTTGCAGAACCTAGTCCTCAAGCAGCCAGATGATAAATAAACCTGACACCCTGTTTCGCTTCCTGCTCGTCGCTCTCTTACAGCTTGCCGTGGTAGCACCATCGCTGGGTGATGATGCGTCGGTGATGACCGGATCCGTAACGAACATATCGTCGAATGCATGGACCATCACCGGCTTTGACTCAATACTTGAGCTGACGGACACGGGTTTGAGAGGCGAGATTCACATAGCCAGCATCGCCTTGCTGGAATCCGGTCAGGTCTTTGACGACATCCGCGTTGCCTGTGCTGCGATCATCCTGAGAACTCGCACCCTGCAATGTGCGAAAGCGACGTTTACCGTGACCATCCCGGGCATCGGACGCCAGGCCATTCCCGGGGCCTTCACGTATAACAAGACCACCGGCAGCGCAGATATTGAACTCTCCAGCGTTGCGATCGCGGGCGGACACGTCCGCTTGAACATCACCGCGAGTGAAACCGGTGTCGATGTCCGCTACACGGGCACGCAACTACAGCTCGCCGAACTGCTTGAAGTCCTTGGAAAGTTTAGCGACGCTTTTGCCGAGTATTCCGCGGCGGGCACCGCAGACATTGTCGGCACCTTCAGCGCGCTGGCCGACAAGCCAATACACATCCTTTTTACCGCCCTTCTCAGTGAAACATCACTGGCGAACAACGCAGGTACGGTTGCTGCGGATGGCGTTACCGGAAAACTCGACCTTGATATCACGCTGGAGACAAACACCACGCGCCTGAGCCTGGGTTTCGACAGCAAGCAGGGGGAGGCTTACCTTGAGCCGGTCTATGCGAACTTTTCACAAGGCGCCCTGAGTCTGCAGGCAGAGGATGTTGAAACGCCAGATTTTTCGGCTTTCCGAATTCCGCGATTTCGCGTCCAACAGGAAAGCTTACTGGACCTGGGCGGGTCGGCGACGCTCCAGTTTCCGATCGACGAAGCACAGCCAGTGAGTATAACGGCGAATGTCGAGCTTCGTGATTCGTCTATCGCCAACCTCTACGACAACTTCATCAAGGTTGCGGCGGCGGGCACGATGCTCGGCGATCTCGAGACGGACGGGAGTCTGTCGGGCTCGGTTAGCCTCGCCGACAGTGCATTGGTCGCGGCTAGCCTGCGTCTCGACGATGTGAATCTCGACGACCGCGGTGGTCGCTTCGCGATCTACGGATTAGACGGCGCCGTTGACTGGAGCGCAGATGAAAATCACGTGCCGAGTGTCAGCCGGCTGAGCTGGAACAGCGGTACCGTCTACAACATTCTTATCGGTGGCGGTGCTGTGAATCTGCAGCTCGGCAATGACGATGTCGAGATGCTGGCCCCTTTGCGCCTGTCTGTCCTGGGCGGTGCGCTGCTGATCAACCAGCTTGTGCTCAACAATTTTGGTGCCGACGATGCAACCGGCAGACTGGACGCCGAACTCGAACCCATACAGCTCGGCCAGCTCACCGGCGCATTTGGCTGGCCGGCTTTTTCCGGAAAGTTGTCAGGCAGGCTTCCCTTGCTGCAGCTTGCGGAAAATACCATCACGGTCGGCGGCACGCTGAGTGCACGGGCCTTCGACGGCACAATCGAAGTGTCCAAGCTGAGTATCGAGCAACCCTTTGGCCTGGTGCCGCGCCTGCAGGGGGAGCTGACGATACGTGATCTGGACCTGCAGCGAGTCACCGAAGCGTTCTCATTCGGCCTCATTCAGGGAAGGTTAAGCGGCGACGTAGCAGGATTGACCATGGAAAACTGGCGTCCGGTGGCGATGGACATGAATTTTTACACGCCCGCTAACGACACATCGCAGCATCGCATCAGTCAACGCGCGGTCGAGGATCTCGCCAGTGTCGGCGGTGGCGGAGCGGCGGCTGCGTTATCCAGCGGGTTCCTGAAGTTTTTTGACGTTTTCGCCTACGACCAGATTGGGCTGCGCTGTGTGCTGAAAGATGGCGTCTGTTTAATGAGTGGCGTCGGCCCGGCGAAGCCGGGTCCCATGGGCACGGGTTATTACCTGGTTAAAGGGAGCGGCGTGCCGAGAATTGATGTCGTCGGTTTTCGCGATAGGGTAAGCTGGCGAAGGTTGGTGCAGCAGCTAGGGGCGATTACGCAAGGTGGCCCGCCGACCGTGAACTGACGGATGTGAAACAACGTCCAATGAGGAGTCTGACAATGATGCGAAAATTAGCATTCACCCTGATGGCCATGGCTTCGTTGTATGTCGTAGCGTGCGTCACGATCAATGTGTACTTCCCGGAAGCTGCGGCTGAGAAAGCAGCTGATCGCATCATCGATAAAGTCCGGGGCCCGGAGGCAGATGGAAATACGTCCCTGGTATCTCCCGACAATCCGCGCGATGTGCCGGTGTTGCTTGCGCTTGCGCGCAGTGTCACCAGCTTTCTCATCAGTGATGCCAACGCTCAAAGCGACGTCGATTTCGACAAGCCCTCACCCGAGAAACAAGCGCTGGAAAATTCACTCGCAAGTCGATTCCCGTTGCTTAGACCTTACCTGAACTCCGGCGCCATCGGCCTGACAGACGCCGGGCTGCTGGAATTCCGCGATCGTAACCTGGTGCCCTTAAAGGACCGCAACAGTGTTGTGCAACTGGTCGCTGCGCAAAACAACGACTGGAATGCTCTGTACGCCGAAATCGCCAGACTCAGCGGTCACCCCGAGTGGCAGGACAGCATACGCCGTACCTTTGCCGACCGATGGGTCGCGAAAGCCGACAAAGGCTGGTACTACCTCGAAAGCGGGGTTTGGAAACAAAAATAGGCAAACCATAGAGATACATTTGGCGAAACCCGAACATTTCTGCGCTTCGGGCTGGATCTCTTTTCTTTCACTACGGGATTGCCCTGACCAGCAATTGCGGCCTGGCCCGCACGGGCCAGGGGCATGAGCAAGTTGTCAATTCGTGCCGTCGGTGTTCGGGCCGACCAACAGTTGCTAGACTTCTAGCCCCTCAAGTATGACAACACTGGCTAATACCATGGCAGACACAAAATATCTCAAGTTTGAGGGAAAAATCGTAATAGTCGGTTTTGGTTCGGTCGCCCAGGGCGTGCTTCCGCTGCTGTTGCGTCACATCGACGTGCCGAAGGACCGGATCTCGATCATCACTGCTGACGAGGGTGGGCTGGCCGAAGCCGAAGCCCTGGGGATCCAATACGAAATCAATCCCCTGACGCGCGAGAATTTCCGCGCCGTCCTCGGCGCGCGCTTGCACCGGGGCGATTTCCTGCTCAATCTGTCGGTGAACGTATCCAGTGCGGCGCTGATCGAGTTGTGCTGTGAACAGGGCGTGCTCTACCTCGATTCCTGCATCGAACCGTGGCCGGGTGGATACACCGATCCGGCATTGTCGCCAACGCAGCGATCCAACTATGGTCATCGCGAGAAAGTACTGGCGCTGCGCAAAAGGTTTCCGAAGGGTTCCACGGTGATTCCGACGCATGGCGCCAATCCCGGGCTGATTTCACACTGGGTCAAGCAAGGCCTGGTCGACCTGGGGCGCGATATCCTCGGTCGGAAGGAGATACCGAAGACGCGGCCTGAATGGGCACAACTGGCGATGCAACTCGGCATAAAGAGCATTCATTGTTCAGAAAGGGATACCCAGGTAGCCACACCACGCAAACGTCGCGGAGAATTTGTGAATACCTGGTCCGTGGATGGCTTCATTGGTGAGGGATCGCAGCCCTGCGAGTTGGGCTGGGGCTCACACGAGAAGCACTTTCCGCCGGATGGCCATCAACATGAGTTTGGCTGCAAGGCGGCTATTTATCTGGATCGGCCGGGCGCATCGGTGCGCGTGCGTACCTGGACACCCAACGAAGGCCACTTTCACGGCTTTTTGATTACCCACGGCGAAGCCATTTCCATAGCGGACTATCTGACCG
>JAPHSC010000423.1 GCA_026193125.1 Gammaproteobacteria bacterium | reverse complement strand
GTTGTAGGTCATTGCCCCCAATGCGGAGATCGCCACGCCCGCGAAAATCACGCCGACGCGATCCATGGCGTTCAGGGAAACATTTCCGGTCAAAGACCCGTCCTCACCAGGCGCTGCCGACGGTCAGATAGATGGCCGTATCCTCCGGCCCCCTCGCCAGGTCCAGGCCGGCCTGGAGCCCCATCTTCCGCGCCAGGCGGTAGCGGAAACCCAATCCTCCGGCGCCGACCGTTTCGCTCTCGTTGCCGAACAGGCTCAAGTCGCTGGTCTTGCCGACGCCGCCGAATAAAACAAGCGTCCAGCGGGGTGTGAGGCCCCAGAGGTATTCCAACTCACCGGTCATCACTTCTTCGCCCTGGTAACGCAGAGCCGGAATTCCTCGCAGGTTCACATAGGGGTATCCAAAAAACGGGACATCACCAGACACCTTTTCGCCAACCAGCCTGATGCCCAGGCTGGAATATGCGCCGAACGGCGTGTAGTGATAGAGCCCGGCCATCAGGTGGTCATAGTTGAAGTCGCTGCCCCAATTCTTGTCGTAGTTGCGATACTCCAGCAAGGCTCGAAGCCCATCACTGGGTGTAAAGGTCGTGTTCCTGCCATCGTACTCGACGAATGCACCCAAACCGCCTTGCTCAAAGCCGAAGCGGGGGTCCGGCAGATCGTCTTCTGGCGGCCCGTCTATCCGGAACGTATTGTCGGCATTGATATATAGATAATTGGCACCCAGCCACCAATTGGACTCACGCAGACGGAATTGCATCCGCTGGTAAAAGAATGTGCCGTCGACATTGAACCGGATGCCGCTGTCCGGATCTTCCTGCGGGCCCTCGGACGGGTAAAACGTGAGGTTGACGCTGACCTTGGCGATGACACCCAGGTAGCGGACGTGGTCGTCTTTCCAGACACCCGAATGTGCTCCGCCGAACAGGTAGGTCTCGTTGTCGGTACGCGCGGCAAAGCCGACCGATATGCTGGGCGGGCCTGCGTGCCCGTGCACCGAACTGTCCAGCTCTTTCGGCTGGTGGAAATAGGCCACTGCCGCGCCAATGCCAAAACCCACCGCCGGTTCGGTGACGATGATCGGTATGGGGAGAAAGCCGGCGCGGCTGGCCAGGTAATCACTGGAGTCAAGCATGCCGTCCTGTGGGTCGATCAGGTTTTCATGGAACCATTCCGAAAGAGTGCCCAATGCGTTCGCCTCGACGGTGCCGATACCGAGATACGAGCTGAAAAGAAGCACGGCCAGTGCGTGATGAGTAAGTCTGTTTTTCATCTTGGAGGCTCGCAGTAAAACCGTTCTTACGGTTGGTTATTTGCGACATTCCTTATGGTGCTGAACGGTGCTGAACGGTGCAGATCAATCAGCGGTACGTCAGTGGCAATCGGTTTTGATGCCGGCCTCGGCGCTGCCGGTCATCGTTTGGCCTCGTTCAGGGCGTCGAGCAGGATAGTGGCCCAGCCCTTTAGAATGCGTTTGGATGCCTGCTTGTTGGTAGCTGAATTCGACCAGGTATAGAGACCACTGCTGCGGTCCGCTCTTCGATCCAGGGCTTTGGCCAGCAGCGCTCCGCTGACGGAATCGTAGAGCTCGATATACAGCGTCATCGCCCCGGCGGAGGCGACGTACGTCATCGACATGCCCGCTTGCCCCGTATCTGGTGCGTTGGGATAAAGATCGATGATCGCCGGACGGATGAGCAGCACATCCTCACCGGCTTCATCAGCGACCGGATAACCGCCCGATTCCAGCACCTCGACGAAGACGCTTTGAAACTCGTCGGCCATTGTGTCTTTCATCCGCTCGACGTCCCTGGTCGTGATGCCCAAGGGCTGGGCGGATCGGGATCGTTGGTCTCGCAACCAGTTCTTTTGGAAAGCGACATAGGTGTCGAGTAACAGCACGCGCTTGTAAGGCGCGAGATCAGCATCTGGTGCTGCATAGACAATTGCCAGTTTGGAGTCGGGCACCAGGTGCAGACCCTCTTCCGTTACCTGCGGCAACTCCGGCTTTTTCGCCTGCAGTGGACTCGAAATGGCGAGGAGAAAGGCAAAACAGACAAATATCCCGATTTTCATGATCATGATGGTGCCTCGGTCTCGCGGTTCTTCATTTTTGGTTAGCTCGGACAACGCTATGCGTGGTTTTTCTCGATCTCTTAAATGTACACTGATGGAATGGAAATGTATATTTCCGGCGCCGGCCCGTTGCGGAGCGGGGCCGTCGCTCGGCGCACATATACAAGGTCCCTTCGATCCACTGCGCTGCGGTTATGCGGTCGGTAGAACGTAGCGGTACACCGCTACGAAGTGGCACGTTGTGCCCAGCACGACCACGGACCTCGTATTTTGACTTGATGCTGCTCCCAACCACCTGCTCGGGTGGAACACCGTAGATGTGCTCGGCCCAGGGGCGTATGAACTCAATCCCGCCACCGGACACGATGTAGGTTTTGAATTCGTTTGCCCGCAGATAATCCAACAGCTCGAGCATCGGCTGCCCGGCCCAGAGCGTGCCGTCATTATCGAAAGTTGCAATGCGCTCGGAGGGTGCGATGAAACCCGGTGAGCCGGCTGTCGTTACGAGCTCGACAAAATCGACAATCGCTTTCTTCGATGCCGTATCGTTCCACGATGGCAACGGATCCGACTGCGCAAAAGTCAGCGGACTCGCCAACAGCAAAGCCGCCGCCAACGCTGGGATCATTCGCCAAAAACCTGCGACCTGACGCTTCATCTGTATTTTCCCCGAGTGCGCATCAGCGTCCCAAGGCAGTAACGACAGCGTCGTCCGAAAAATATAGGCCTTTGGGCCAAT
>JAPHSC010000143.1 GCA_026193125.1 Gammaproteobacteria bacterium | reverse complement strand
CCACCGGTCAGTTGGCCTACGGCTTCCATCTTTTGAGCCTGCACCAGCTTTTCTTCCAGTTGCCGGAATTCGGTCATGTCCTGGACAACGGAGAAGAAGCCCAGCACCTTTCCTTCCCGGGAAACATGCGGCAGGTAATGCACGGCCAGCCGGTAAGCCACGCCGTTGCGGTTCGGATTAACCTGAAAGCTGACGGACTCTCCCCGCAGCGCACGTTCCATACTGGGGCGAGCCTCGGCATAGCCCTCGGCAGACATGATTTCGCTGACGTGTTTGCCCTGCAGCGAACTCTTTGGTTTGCCAAACCACTCTTCATAGCTGTGATTGGCATAACCAACGCGCATCTGGTCATCAATGTGTGCGATACGAATAGGTACGGAATCGAGAATGAGTTCGTAGAAATCTCGATTGTCACGCAGCTTTCGCTGCTGCAATACCCGTTCTGTGACGTCTTGATAGGTTCCGGTTACGGAATATCTGGAGCCGGTTTTTTGATAGGGCTGACCAATCAAGCGCACCCACTTTCTGTTGTTCCTGGCAGTCTCCAGCCGCAATTCCAGATCAAAGCCCTGGCCAGAATTGGTCGCGTCCCGCAAGGCTTGCTCAAATACATCACGAGCGCTGCCCTTGAAAAATTCCACAATGGCCGCGGGCGATATTTTCGAACCCACGGGCACCTCATGGATTTTGAACACCTCGTCAGTCCATCGCACGGTATCCGTGTCGGGATGCAACTCCCATCCACCGATATGCGCCATGCCCTGGGTGACGCGGAGAAGTTTATTGACCCGTAAACGCTCGGTAATATCACTGAAAGTCAGTACGGCACCCTGCAATTTGCCATGCAGCAGCACTGGGACACAGGTGTACTCGATCGAAAAGCTGCTCCCATCGGCACGGATGAAAGACTGATCATTACCACCCTGTAATTCGCCGCGCCGAATCGCGTTCAGGATAGGACTGCTACCGTGGGTGTTGGGTGAACCGTCCACCTGGCTGTGATGAATGGCCGCGTGATACAGGCGCCCCACCAGCAGCTCCGGCTCGGTACCCAGCATGCGGGCGGCCGCAGGGTTTACAAACTGGATCACGCCGTCCTTGTTGACCTCCAGAATTCCCTCGGCCGCGGCGTCCAGAATCATCTTGCTGCGACGGCCCTCAAGTTCCAGCGCGTCGAATATCTGCTTTCTCTGGGTAGCATGAAACAACGCGACAATACGGCCAACCGAAATCACCAGGAGCAGCGCTACCACGCCACGCAATACCAACAAACTGTTAAGCAAATATGCCGATGAAATATCAGGGTCGCCCTGGAAAGGCGCGGTGCCAATAACCGAGCCGGCGGCCAGCAGACCCATACCTACCAGGCTTGCCGCTGCCATAAATATATATACATAAGTCCCGCTGGGCTGAAAATCGTCCCTGCGTATCAACGCTGTCACGACCAGGCCTGCTGCTGCCACCAGGGGCGCCGGCACAGCCATAAGGTAAACCACCAGGACATGGGCACCTGGAAGACCCGGTTCGGCAAGCGACAACACCAGAATAAATGCCAACAAAGGACCCAGGTGCAGCAAGGGTCCAAAGGGATTGCGAAAATCACTCGTTAACTCATCTCGATCGAGCGCCGCCAGCCAGATCCTTCGTCCAAATTCCACCAGGCAGGCCCATGACAGCCATTCGACCGCAATATGCAGCCATAACAGGAACGGACTCAATCCGACAAGCATGCCGAGGGTAAGCAACAGTTCCGAGGCGCCATGACTCAGGCCAAAGGCAGCAAGCCACGACAAATGTCGAGCCAGGGGCTGGGAACCGATATACGCCCGTTGACTGATAATAAGGACGCCCAGGAACACGAATATGGCGCCATAGTAAAAGGTCACCATCTCAGCCTTCTGCCCCACTATCCCAGGGATCAGATCCATATCGCCCTCTCGTTCACATGAATACAAATGACCATATAAGGTCATCGAACGAGAGAAATATTAAGTCAAACCATGGGTTGCAACTGTGCAGGGGTTCTCAGATTGCAACATCGCATAAACAGGGCCGGAGCAAGGGCCAGGCAACAAAACATCAGGAGTCAGGCAGTTGAGCGGCCGCCTGATGCGGCCAAAACCGCCGGATTTTCAGGTCTCCAGCAATTCGCCTTGCAGGTCATAAGTGTCGGACGCGACGATTTCCACGTCGGCCCAGCTGCCCGGAACCAGGTGCCGGGCATCTTCAATCAATACCTGGCCATCGATTTCCGGTGCATCAGAGGCGCTCCGCGCCTGGGCCACGCCTGTCTCTGGGTCAATCTCATCCACCAGCACCCGCATGCGCTTGCCTATCTTGGCGGCCAGCCTGCTGGCGCTGATCTCCGCCGCTTTTTCCATGAATTGCTCCCAGCGATCCTGCATGACCTCAGGCGGTACTGCGCCCTCCAATGCATTGGCCCTTGCGCCTTCAACAGGGGAATACTGGAAACACCCCACGCGGTCTAACTGAGCCTCATCCATCCAGTCCAGCAGGGTCTGGAATTCCGCCTCTGTTTCGCCCGGGAATCCCACGATGAACGTACTACGCAGGGTGATATCCGGACAAATTTGCCGCCAGCGCCTGATACGCTCCAGCGTATTCTCGGCATGCGCCGGGCGGCGCATGCGCTTTAGTACAGAAGGACTGCCGTGCTGAAACGGGATATCCAAATAGGGCAGGACCTTGCCTTCGGCCATCAGCGGCAGCACATCATCCACATGCGGATAGGGATACACGTAGTGCAGACGGACCCAGGCATCCAGCTCACCCAGTTCCTTGCACAGATCATAGAAACGGGTCTTTATAGTCCGGCCCTGCCAGGTATCGGGTGCATAGCGCAGGTCCACGCCATAGGCGCTCGTATCTTGCGAAATCACCAGTAACTCTTTGACACCGGCGGTGACCAGCTTTTCGGCCTCACGCAAGACATCGCCTATCGGTCGGCTTACCAGGTCGCCACGCATGGAAGGAATAATGCAGAAGGTGCAACGATGATTGCAGCCTTCGGAGATCTTGAGATAGGCAAAATGCCTGGGTGTCAACTTGATGCCCTGGGGCGGCAGCAGGTCCATGTATGGATCATGAGGGCGCGGCAAGTGTTGATGCACCGCCGACATAACTTCATCAAACGCGTGGGGTCCGGTCACACTGAGCACGCTGGGATGGCGTTCCAGAATTTCCCTGGGGCGCGCGCCAAGACACCCTGTCACCACCACCCGGCCATTTTCGGCCAGGGCCTCGCCGATGGTATCCAGGGACTCCTCCACCGCCGCATCGATGAACCCACAGGTATTGACCACCACCAGGTCCGCACCTGCAAAAGACGATGAGGTTTCATAGCCTTCGGCTCGCAGCCGGGTAAGTATGGTTTCAGAGTCCACCAGCGCCTTGGGGCAGCCGAGGCTTACAAAGCCGATTTTTCCAACGCTTTCCGTCACAACTCGCCCATGCACATCAAAAGGGGGCATATCCTAGCCTGTTCGCAGCAGCCGCGACAGCCCGATGTGGGGCGCGTATTCCGCAGACCGCTCTGACAGGCTGCGTAAAGCGTCGTCTGCACCTGCACAAGAAAGCAGGTTCTTATCCGGATTCGAGGCTCCCCAGTGCGTAGGGTGCACTGTGTGCACCGTCTAACATGGTGAGTAAAACGCAGCATACTCAAGACTGCACATGCACAAGAAAGTGGGTTCTCTTCTGGATTCGAGCCTCCCCAGTGCGTAGGGTGCACTGTGTGCACCGTCTAACATGGTG
>JAPHSC010000003.1 GCA_026193125.1 Gammaproteobacteria bacterium | reverse complement strand
AATCATTTGCGTAACGATGTATAACGCTTGAGCTAAGCGGCGCCAGGCAACTGACGCGCTTTTTGTCTGCGAAAATTAAAAGCACTGCAAGAAGCGCGACATATGCCGCCCAGCGGCCGTTGTGGCGACTTGTTATGCCGCCGATTCAGTCTCGATATCCCATCCTGGAAACAGCAAGACTGCCGGATGGCACTTCAATGCCCTGGCGAGAACCTTGGCTCTTTCAACACCGAGTTGAACCCGATCATTCTCAATAGCCGATATCGTCGACTGAGGTATTCCGCAAATCGCCGCCAACTCGTTTTGACTCAATTCCTGCAATTCTCGAAGAATTCGTACCGATTCTCCCGGTGATACCTCGATAGACTTTTTCGCACGTTTAAAATCTTTCATCTCTATTTCCTTCGATAGTCATGAGCTGTCAGCTCAACAACCATCACGAAAAGCCTTGTTTTTCCAAACCGGTATATAACCCTATACTGTCCACCCAGTCTGGATGAACGATGACCTTTCCATTCTCCCCGCAGGGATTCATCATTAAAGCCTCGAATAAGCTTCAGACCGGCCGGACCTGAGAATTCAACAATATCCTTCCACTTCTCGTATCGCTTCAATATATCTACAGGAAGCCTTTTGAAGCACTGCTGAAGGCTACGATGTTCGTAGATCTGCCACATACGTTATTTAGTATATATACCAATATTGGTATGTCAAGAGATCAGATTATGAATGCGGCATAACGTTTGAGCTAAGCGGCGCAGCGGAGTGGCGTCGGCTTGAATGAATTGTTATACGTCTGCATTTGAATCGCCGAGCCGGCTTGAAGAGTGGAACGCCAAGGTAATGATTGTCGGGAAAATGAAACCCTTAAGGTACGAGAGCGGGTGCCTACCTTCGGTGAAATCGACGGGCAAATTCCCAAAATGCGCCCAATACTGCGTTGCCACAAGCCCGCTGATACTGAACCACATCCCCCACAATGCCCAGCGCACGCCAAAGACAACGAGCAGTAAACTCATGGTGATAAACATACGAAGGACCGACTGCACATAGTCGAAGAGCGTATGTGCACTGTTGCCGGTGCCTACATACATTTCGTAAAGCGTGAGGCTGTGGTAGAAGATCAGCAGTCCGGCGAAAACAAGGATGATCAGGCGCCGGAATAACAAAAATCTGCTCGTCTGCATTACAGGTGGTGTGGTCATCTCGGCTCCCCATTCAATTGTGCGTAAAAAACGGGCCGACCCAAAATGCTCCTCGGTTTGCTTCGGTCGATTTCCTACTCATTCGATGATCGTGGACGATTCGATGATTCGAGGCCCAATTTCCGGTCGCATAACGGACCAAGCTAAGCGGCTTGGAACTGGTCACTTTCAATTGTGTAGAAACCTTTACGCGAACCGCCGCTGTATCAACCAGTCCGCTTGAGCTACTTGTTATAGCTTTTTGCGGCTTTGTATTCTTGTTCAAATTGCGGAGGTAATTGATCCTGTATCTCGAGACTGTTCCCAAAAAGCGTTCTCGAAACTTTTACGTACAGATCGTTATCACTCACAACAATTTTGTATGTATCAGAAAATGCAATGGGGTCAACGTGTTCAAGATTGATCACGTGTTCGCCCTCAGATAGAAACACTTGAAAATACTGGGAATGCTGGATGAAGGGACCTGGCTGGCCATCGATTTCAATGTGTACGCTCATGTTCAGGTTTAATTTTACGCCCGCGTAAGACACTGGATTAAAAAATATAACTCGTGACGTCCCTGCATCCGGGGCCGCGTGAATATCCTGGGTCGTGTTAAACGACGAAGGAAACACAATCGATGCGCAGCCGCAAAGCAATGCTGCAGAGAAGAAGACGATTACTTGTGCCAGTTTCTGCATTTGATTGCCTTTACCAATCCTGAGCTATAACTACTATTTATCGGGGTTTCCATATTGGGTAAGTGTTTACCAGATATTCCGCTTTTAAAAGGGCTGTTTTCAAGTTAATCATGGTTTTAGCCGGCGACTTACCCCGGTATGCACTGCACGCGCCAGGGAGTGGCCATGCCCCGTTCAGCCTTTCTCGACTCGATTCGAGCCGCTATTCGTGTCCGTCATTACAGTCGCCAGACTGAAAAATCCTATGTCTACTGGACTCGCAAGTTCATCCTGTTTCACGGCAAACGCCATCCTCGCGAGCTGGACGGGAAGGCAGTAGAGGCGTTT
>JAPHSC010000015.1 GCA_026193125.1 Gammaproteobacteria bacterium | reverse complement strand
TTGCGCCCTCACCGGCTAGTAGGCTAGCCTCGGCTGACCAACACAACTCGAGGAATCGGTTTGGTGACTGCGAAGCAATATGGCGCGATCGTTATCGGGGGTGGACACAACGGTTTGACCTCGGCGGCCTATCTCGCCAGGGCGGGTGTCAAGACCCTGGTCCTGGAGAAGCGTTCGGTAGTCGGTGGTTGCTGTGTGACCGAGGAGGTCGACCCCGTGTTGGCTCCCGGGTGCCGGGTTTCCACCGCTTCCTACATGGCCAGTATGTTGCGTCCGGAAGTTATACGTGATCTGGAGCTGGGTCGGCATGGACTGCGCATGCTGGCATCAGATCCCATCGTGCAGATCGCGTTACCGGGTGGACGTGTAATTCCATGGTGGTCTGACCAGCAACGCATGCACGCCATGCTCAAACAGATCGCACCGGGCGATGCGGATGCCTTTATTGCCCTGGACCAGCGACTCAAGAAACTTGCGTCCTACTTGCAACCGTATTTCATGGAACCCCCGCCGGACATCCATGCCCGGGGCTTACAGGGATTCCTGGAGCTGTTTAGGGCCGGACGGCGTATACGCGGCATCAGTGGCGACGAGATTGCCGAAATGCTGCTGTTTCTGACCGGAAGTCTGGCCGACCTGGTAGATCGCTACTTCGACAGCGATGAGGTGAAATCCCTGATCCTTGCCAACAATCTTTATGGCAAACATGGTGGGCCACACCGGGCCGGGACGGCCATGGGCATGCTGTTTCATTTGCTCAGTGGAGGAGAGGACGAAAAGCAGGGCTTCTCGGGGCATGTCATGGGTGGCATGGGCGCCATCACCCAGGCCATGGCCCGGGCCTGTCGGGAGCTGGGCGTGGAAATTCGTACTGACTCGCCGGTGTCCAGGGTGCTTGTTTCGAGTGGCAGGGCCACCGGCGTGGAGTTGGAGGACGGCACTGCCATCAGCGCCAGGGTCGTGGTGTCCAACGCTGACCCCAAGCGGACTTTTCTGGGATTGTTGGACAGCGGTGATTTACCGTCTGAATTTGTGCGGTCAGTTAAAAGCATTCGCATGAATGGTCCAAGCGCCAAGGTCAATTTTGTCCTCAGCGAGGAACCTCGGGTGCAGGGTATGCCCGCGGATGCGAATGCTGCCCAGCGTGCGTTGTTCACCCTGGTTCCCAGTTACACCCAGGCGGAGCGCTGTTACAACCAGAGCCAGGAAGGCCTGTTGCCCGATGATATCTGGGTGGACTGCGTGGTGGCCTCAAACGTGGATGATTCGCTGGCGCCGCCCGGTCGTCATATGCTGACTTGTTTCGTTCAATACCTGCCCTATGAACTTGCCCTGGGGCACTGGTCTGAGCGCAGGGAAGAACTGGGCGACAAGGTCACGGCGAAGATCGCTGAATATGCACCGAATGTTCCGGGTTCGGTGATCGCCCGGAAAGTGTTCACCCCCTGGGATCTGGAGCAGACTTTCGGTATTACCGAGGGCAATATTTTTCATGGCGATGTATGCATGGAACAACTCTTGTTCATGCGCCCGGTGCCGGGCTGGTCGCAGTACCGTACACCGGTGTCATCGCTGTACCTGTGTGGTGCCGGAACCCATCCCGGTGGCGGAGTAACCGGCGCGCCAGGTTACAACGCGGCCAGGCAGATTTTGCGCGATCGTAAACAGTTGGGGCTGTGACCAAATAAACGAGGGATGAGGGCCAGGCCGGCCTTGCCGTGCGCTACCCAGGGCGAGGTTCCTGTCACCTTGTCAGCCACCGGCGTTTTGCAGACGGGAAAAAGTTCACAGGCGAGACTTTCATTATGTGACTTGTCGTTCCATAATGTGGTTCATGAGTGCACCCAAGGGAACCCAGGCGGCCGTTCGGGCTATAGGTTTGTTAAAGGCCTTCACCGATAACGATCCGGAGTTGTCGCTGTCCGAGCTTTGCCAACGCATGGCGCTGACCAAGACCACGGCGCATCGTCTGCTCGGTGCCCTCGAAAGCGAGGGCCTGATTGCCCGTAACGAGCGGAACGGGCGCTATAAGCTGGGCATGGGCTTGTTGGACCTGGGCGCAAGGTCGTTGCGAAGTAATGATTTGCGTGATCGTGTGAGACCGGCCCTGGAGTGGCTCAAACGCCAGACCGGCGAGACCGCTACCCTGGAAATTCCGGTGGATGGCTGTGTCCTGATTCTTGACGAGCTGAACACCGGTCACCTGGTGTCGGCGGCAGGTAATATCGGCAGCCGCTGGCCCCTGCACGCTACCTCATCGGGTAAGGCCCTGCTGGGCGTTCGACCCGAGTTATGGGAGCAGCTTCCCGGGACCTTAAGACGCTTCACGGCAAAAACGATTACTTCCCGCGAGGCGCTCAAGCGTCAGGCGGACAAAGTGCTTACGCTGGGTTATGCCACGGCCTCGGAGGAACTGGAGGAAGGCTTCAGCGCTGTGGCCGCACCCTTGTTCAGCCCTATGGGCGAGGTAGAGGGCGCCCTCAGCATAGGCGGACCCACCACCCGTATGAAGCCTCGCGGACTGGAGTACTTTGGTCAGCTGGTGGCCCAGGCAGCCGCGCAATGCCGGAAGGGATACCTGCGTTGAGAGGGTCGCTCGACGCGCGTGAACTGGCCTGCTCAATAGTAAAGCTAGCGCGTACTATCCAATCACAAGCACAGCAGCAAGCCCGGGGAAGACCGCATGCGTGACGATTGCCAGAGAAAGGCCGGCAGGGCAAGTCTGCTGGCGGGATTGTTTTTCCTGGTGCTGGCGTGCCCCGCTGGCTTGTTGGCGGCCGAGCTGGAAGTTCCCTCGGTAATGCTCAAGGGCATTGCCTACCAGTTGCCAGTCTCCGGTGCCCAGGGGATTGATCACGCGGAACTTACCCTGGTAGTCGATGGCAGAGTGCAGAATGCCGTTTCCGGTGCAGATGGCCCGGTATTTGAACAGGTGGTGGCGACCCGGTCGGGAGTGACGGACCTGGTGCTGAGACTTGGGGGTTCGGACTTACAGTCGCTGCAAATGTCAGTGATCCCGGCCTGGATATCCATTTTGCCGCCAATGCTCGCCATCGGTATCGCACTTCTGCTGCGTAGCGTACTTCCCGCTCTGATCATCGGCCTGTGGGCGGGCGCGTGGGCACTGGAGGGTCTCACGCTCAAGGGCGCTTTCGTCGGGTTGCTGACCAGCTTCGAAGTCTTTGTCACCAACGCGATGGCGGATCGCGATCATACTAAAGTCATCCTGTTCACCTTCATGGTTGCCGGCATGGTGGGAATTATTTCTCGCAACGGCGGTATGCGCGGCATCGTGAACATTATTGTCAAGGGTGCTAACACAGCGAAGCGCGGTCAGTTGGCGGTGTGGGCCCTCGGCCTGGTGATTTTTTTTGATGATTATGCCAATACCCTGGTCGTAGGGAATACCAGTCGCTCGGTTACCGACAAGCTGAAAATTTCACGGGAAAAACTCGCATATATCGTCGATTCGACTGCAGCACCCGTGGCGACAGTGGCTCTGGTGACAACCTGGATTGGCTACCAGGTGGGGCTTATCGGCGACTCTCTGGACAAGATTGCCGGACTGTCCCTGCAGCCTTATTCAGTGTTCCTGAATTCCATCCTGTACAGTTTCTATCCTTTCCTCGCCATTCTCCTCGTACTTCTGATTATCACGACCGGGCGCGAGTTTGGCCCCATGCTGCTGGCCGAGAAAAGGGCTCGTTCGACCGGGCAGGTAAGTCCGTCAGGTGTGTCCAGGCTTTCCACAAGCGACGAAGCTGCGCTGGAGGTCAAACCGGGCGTCAAGCCACGCGCCCTCAATGCGGCGATTCCTGTAGTAGTAATGGCCGCCTCTGTCATGGTGGGACTGTATGTGACCGGTGAGGGTGACACGATCAATGAGATCATCGGGTCTGCAGATTCCTACACTGCCTTGATGTGGGCGTCCTTGTTATCGGCATTTGTTGCGGCTTTTATGACTTCCGTTCAACGGCTGATGAGTATGGAGGAAATAGTCGAGGCTTGGATATCCGGCGCGCGATTTACCTTTATCGCAATGATGATCCTGGTGCTGGCCTGGGGTCTGTCTGATGTAAGCAGCGAACTGCACACCGCCGACTTCCTGATGGCAAGCCTGGGCTCGGCCTTGCCCTATGAACTATTGCCCACGATCGTGTTTGTACTCTCCGCGTTCACTGCCTTTGCCACGGGCAGCAGTTGGGGCGCCATGGGTATACTCATGCCCCTGGTCGTGCCGCTGAGCTGGGCAGTCTTGCGGGCCAGTGGAGCTGCGGATCCGGAACACTATTTTATTCTTTACTCGGCAGTTTCTTGCGTCTTGACTGGTGCTGTGTGGGGTGATCATTGTTCCCCGATCTCAGATACGACTGTATTGTCCTCGCTCGCCTCGGGTTGCGATCACATAGAGCATGTACGTACCCAGATGCCGTATGCGCTCCTGGCTGGTGCGTTTGCCATTTTGCTGGGCACCGTACCTACCGGTTATGGGATGCCCTGGTGGCTGGCATTCCTGATTTCGGCTACCGGTATGGCTCTCGCGCTCAGGCTGCTGGGTAAGCGGGTCGAAGAGCCGGAAGGAGCTTGATGGGTGGCTACTGACATGGCCGCCACATAGGATCCGGACTAGGTATCGTCCCTGTCGGGGCCCAAACCTTCCAGACGGCGATACAGTAGAAAAGAATAGGCCACCGGAACCAGGGCGACGATAACAACTACCGTCAAAATAAGACGGGTATCCAGGGCACTGAAACTTCCCAGCATCAGCAGCAGTCCACCGGCGCTGAACATCCAGCCACCCAATCGGTGTGTACGTGTCCACACTTCGTCACTGGCCAGGGTCCACGGGGTACGTATACCGATAAAGAAATTCTTGCGTACCTTGCCCATGTAGTTACCTAGCACAAGCAGTAACATGCCCGTACCACCCAGGGTGATATTGCTTACCGGCACGTCATCGCCGCGGGCCGCCAACAACGCGGTGACGGCGACCAGGCTCATGAACAGCACCATCACGGTCTGGAATAGCCGCACCACGTTGCCAAATTTCTCCATACGGAAACCGTGTGGTGAGATCAGGGGCAGTACCAGGAACATCAAATAGATACCCACCGTCAGAGCGGGCAGCAGAAATACGCCCCATGGCTTTGCCATATAGCCATCCACCTGACCCTGGCTGTTCCAGTGCGAGGGGACCAGGTCCGGTAGCTGCGGATAGATCCAGGTGGCAAAGGCAAGTAGAGTGCTAATCAGGCCTAGGCAAATGGCGTGACTGAGACGAGGATTCATGTTTTTTTTCTCCTTCTACTTGCCGGTTTGCCCACCAGGTCCAGCATCAGGGCTGCCACTTCCTCCATAACCGAGGTATTCAGAGAGTAGACAATGTGCTGGCCCCGGCGCTGGTCGCGCAGCAGCCCGGCAGCCTTCATGATGTTGAAGTGATGTGATAGCGAGGCCCGTGTGATCGGGAACTTTTCCGCCAACTCTCCGGCGGTAGCGGAACCCTTTTTCAGTTCGCGCAGAATCTCTCTGCGGGTTGGATCCGCAAGGGCCTTGAAAACGCTTTGCTGTGCCATGAGGTATGTTTCGACATTTAGACAACTATCTAAATACTAT
This sequence comes from Gammaproteobacteria bacterium, assembly GCA_026193125.1. Taxonomy (GTDB): domain Bacteria; phylum Pseudomonadota; class Gammaproteobacteria; order Steroidobacterales; family BM003; genus CAKZML01. The sequence continues at coordinate 10,449 of JAPHSC010000015.1, read as the reverse complement.
ATTGCGCGAAGAGAATCAAGCTTTCCCCCCACTTGCTGGATGTCAGGTTTTCGTGGTTTGGTTGGCGAGGCGGGCTGCAGACAGCAATGTGAGTGCTGCCGGGATCAACTTGATATCCAGCGCCATGGCATTTTCGGCAATCAATTCGCCATCAGCTTCAACCGGAGTGGGTGCGTCCAGGTGCACGGTAATTTGCCTGGCTTGCAGGGTAGTCACCTGGGGCAGGTTTTCATGGGTGCCGTTGATTACTCTGTGCGCCAGGCCCAGCGCTTCCAGTCGGCTGACGCCCCTGGCCACCACCACGTCCAGCAGTCCATCGTCTACTCGGGCCCTGGGTGCCATGCGGAACAAGCTGCCTACTACCTGGCCGTTGCATACTGTAATCAGACTGATTTCCTGCTCCAGTTGCTTTCCGTCCCATTCAATTTTTGCCCGGGGATGCGGAATGCCTTGCCACAGCGTTTTAACCAGGGCTATCAGGTAGACGGTGCGACCACCAAAATGTTTCAGCTTGTTTGCTTCCATTGCAATGCGCGCATCCAATCCTATGCCCAGGCAGTTTACAAAGTAGTGACTGTTGCAAACACCTACGTCAACAGTTGACAGGGGTTGGTCGAGCTTGCAGGCGAGGGCGATGTCCTGGCAGGCATCCTGCCAGTTGCGCGCCAGGCCCGCGGTTTTCACAAAGTCATTACCGGTACCCACGGGAAGGATACCCAGCGCCGCTTCGGCAGGGCTGCGCATGAGGCCATTGACTGCTTCGCACACTGAACCATCACCGCCAGCCACGGCTATATGCCTTATGCCCGCGTCGGCGGCCTGGCGTGCCAGTTTACTGATATCACCACGCCTTTTGCTGTGAGCAAGAGTGACTTCCAGACCCAGTTGCGTCAGCCGCTTCTCAATATCTGAGGCGTGAGCGCGGGCTTTGCGATGCCCGGCGCAGGGATTGACAATCAGGTGCAGGTTCGGACGAGTCATGGCATTGTGTTCGCAGGCTTTCGGGACAGCGTTGTTTGTACTCTAGCTTACACTGTAGATTCACCGGTGGGCCAAGACTCTAGTGCTAGAATATCCGCATGGCGGCGATGTCATCCGCTACTGACGCAGGACTCGTATGCTTGAATTGGGAATCAAGGCCTTGTTGGCCTATATGCTTGGATCGGTGAATGGCGCACTTGTAGTGGGGCGTCTTTATGGTGGCGTGGACATACGCAAGTCAGGCAGCGGTAACGCCGGGGGAACCAACGCGCTTCGTAGCCAGGGCCCGATTTTTGCTTTGTTCACTGTCTGTATCGATATAGGCAAGGGTTTTCTTCCGGTCTGGATACTGCCGGGCATGGCGCTGCCCCTCCTGGCTGGCTCTCAGCAACCGGATGTGCTTTTTGGCCCAGCCTTGTACGCTGCAGCTGCTGTGCTTGGGCACTGTTACCCGCTTTGGCATGGATTCCGCGGTGGCAAGGGAGCTGCCACTATGGTTGGCGCTTACCTTGCGCTGGCGCCCATCTTGCTGGTACCGGTACTGCTAGGTTGGCTGGTGGCCTTGCTGCTGTTTGGCTACGTCGGTATTGCCACGATGATCAGCGGCTTGTCGGCTCCGATATACATTCTCCTGAAGGGACTGAATGACAGCCAACTCCCCGTATTCTATTTCAGTAGTGCCTGTGCCCTGTTCCTCGTGTACACCCACCGCAGCAATATTCAGCGCCTGCTTGCGGGCACCGAAAACTGTATGTTTCCCCGCGCCCTGCTGCGCAGGAAGAGATAGGCGGATATGCCCGGTCCAGATGATCATGGCTACGGGCTGATTCGCTGCCTCGCCGACGGAAATTGTCACAGCGCATTGGAACTGGCATTGGAACTGGGTATTCGCGAAGAGGAAGTACTCGGGGCGCTGGCCACACTCACCGAGGCAGGGCTGCGGCTCAAGCAGACCCAGGCTGACGGCTTTCAGCTCACACAGCCATTGGAATTGCTGCAGGCCCGGCGCATTGAGGAGGGGCTGACCCAGGAATCCCGAAGACTGATTCAAACTGTGGACGTACTCGAGCAAGTGGATTCAACCAATGCCTGGTTGCAGGGACAAGCGAAGTGCGATCCAGGTCATGGTCGAGCATGCCTGGCAGAATTGCAGACCGCCGGCCGTGGTCGCCGCGGGCGTAAATGGCTTGCACCACCAGGAGGCAGTCTGTGTTTGTCGGTATCCTGGCACTTCCCAGCAAATTTGTCGGACATGTCCGGCCTGAGTCTGGTTTGCGGTGTGGCTGTGGTGCGTGCCCTGGAAGGGCTGGGCGTCGAAAACCTGGGTCTGAAATGGCCCAACGATTTGACCTGGGATGGCCGAAAGCTCGGCGGCTTGCTGGTGGAAATGCGCAGCAGCGGCAGTGGGGCAGTCTACGTGGTCGTGGGCCTGGGTCTTAATCTGAATCTTGGGGCCTATGCGGAGGAAATCGTAGGCGGCTGGGGCGGCGAACCCGTGGACCTGGCCAGCATTCTCCCTGGTGGAATGCCAGGCCGGAATATGTTGGCGGCGGCATTGCTGAATGCATTAGCCAATGTATTGGAGGAGTTCTCGCGGCTGGGTTTTTCTGCCTTGCGTCCGGAATGGGAGCGCCTGGACTGTTTGCGTGGCAGGACTGTAAACGTGCACGGTGAGGACTGGACCTTGCGTGGCACCGCCCTGGGTGTCGATGCGGCCGGCGCTTTGAGACTGGTGGTAGACGGCAAAGTGATAGATTGTGTTGCAGGTGAAGTATCAGTGAGGCTTGAGAATGCGACTGCTGATTGATGCAGGCAATAGCCGCCTCAAATGGGCGCTTTCCAGCGGTAGCCAGTTGCAGCAGGGCGGCAGCATAGACATTGCTGAGATCGCGCAGGGAGGCCTCGAGTCCCTTTTCAACGGCCTCGGAGTTCTCCCGGGAGGCGTTTGGGTGGCCAATGTGGCCGGTCAGGAGATGCGGCGCAGCCTGCTGGCCGCAGCGCCTGGACTGCCAGCGTCTGCCTGGCATTTTCAAACCAGCCAGGCGCGTTGCATGGGTCTGATCAATGGTTATCGCCAACCGGAATTACTGGGTGTGGATCGCTGGCTTGCCATGCTTGCTGCATTCACCCGCGTCGCAGGCGCGGTATGCGTAATGGATGCCGGAACTGCCTGCACGCTGGATGCGGTTGGGAGCGATGGCTGTCATCTCGGGGGCGTTATTGTCCCGGGGGCAGGTATGATGCAGGCCAGCTTGAGAAGCGATACCCGCGATATCGATTTGCATGCGCGCTTGAGTCGAGGGGATGACACTGGCCTTTTCGCCCGCAGTACTGCCGGCGCAATTGCTTCGGGCAGCATCCACGCGCTGGCCGCACTGGCCGAGCGGGGGGTTAACGAATTGGCCAGGATCTGCGGTGACGCGCCCACTTTGGTCTTGTCGGGCGGTGATGGTGACTTGCTTGCCCGGCACTGCCAGGTAGATTGTATTGTCGTGCCTGAGTTGGTGCTGGAAGGTCTGAATCTGATTGCGGAGAACCAATTGTGAGAGTACTTGTCCTGGCCTTGTTGCTGGCTAACATCCTGTTTTTTGGGTGGCAGTACTGGCTTGGCAAGCACGAGCCTCCGGTGCCAGCGGATCCATACCGGGACGTGCCCGAACTTGAATTGGCATCTATGCCTGCCCCGGTGTCTGACGTGCCAACCGGGGAGGGAGGCGCCGCCGGATTCGTAGCAGACGATGCAGCATCTGCCGGTGCTTGCGCCACCCTTGGCCCGTTTGTGGACAAGGCCCAGGCTGAGACGGCGATTGCCGGATCGGGTCTGTCGGAATTTCAGCCGGTCCTGCGTGAAGTTGCAGGCGTGCGCACGACTTACTGGGTGTATTTACCGCCCTTTCGGGACCGGCAGTCGGCCAATCGAGCCTTGCGCACCCTGTCCGACATCGGGATAAAAGACGCCTACGTCGTTGGCGACGGGGAAGACCGCAATGCGATCGCCCTGGGCTTGTACAGCGATCAGGACAGGGCAACCCGGCGTGCGGACCAGATTCAGGCGCTCGGTGTTACTGCTCAAATTGGCCCCTTGAAACGTGCGATCACCTTGTACATGGTTGACCTGGTCCTGCCCTCCCCGAGTGTGCTGGATGCTGTGCAAATAGCTACTCTGGGGTCCGGGGTCTCGATAGTCGAGATTAATTGCGATGCACCGGCGGAGGGTTTGACCGATGAATAGGCCGGATTCGGCTGCGGGTGAGACGGCTGTGTCCCCAGGGAAAATCAGTGATTTTCGAGGCAATGGATTGGACGCTTCCCTGGCGCGACGCAAGGAACTTGAGCAACGCCACGCGGACACCAAGGTTTTCGGTGGTGGCAAGACATTCTTCCATCCCGAGAACTCGCTGCTCTCCGCCTCCCTGATTCGAAACGCGTTGCGCATGACAGGCATGCTGGAGCGGGGCCGACGCAATGCCATGGATATCGGTATTCGAGAAAACCCTGTGACTTTGGCACGCCTCCCAAACAGCTTTGACGGCTTCACCGTGTTGCATATCTCCGATCTGCACCTGGATTCGCGACCGGATTTTGCCCTGCGCCTGGCCGAGGTTGTAGCGCCCCTGGAATATGACCTGTGCGTGCTAACCGGAGATTATCGTTTCCATACACATGGTGACCCTCGACCCGCACTGCGTGGCTTGTCCATTCTCAGACAGGTGCTAAGCGGCACAACCTATGCGGTACTGGGCAATCACGACAGCTCGGACATGATTCCGGATATGATCGCGATGGGTTACCACCTGCTGTACAACACGGCGGTGCCGGTGGAGCGACCGGGAGCAACCGTCTACATAGTGGGTGTGGATGATCCCCATTTTTTCCAGACAGATGATCTGGAGATGGCGCTGAATTCGGTTCCAGAAGGGCAGCTCAGGGTGCTCCTGGCGCATTCGCCAGAAATTTACCAGCTGGCTGAGGCGGCCGATGTGGACCTGTTGTTGTGCGGGCACACTCACGGTGGACAAATTGCGTTGCCAGGCGGCAGAGCGCTGTATGCCAATGCCCGCTGCCCTGGCCGGATCATCTCGGGCAATTGGCAGTACGGCAGCCTTAGGGGTTACACCTCGGTGGGCGCGGGCTCGTCGGTGCTGGACGTCCGCTTTAATTGCCGGCCCGAGGTAACCCTCCATCGGCTGTGTAGCCCTTGCTAGATGGGCCAAAAGTAAGAATAATCGCGTTTCCTTTGTGCACCTGCCGGTGTAGCTCAGTTGGTAGAGCAGGGGTTTTGTAAACCTCAGGTCCCGGGTTCGACTCCTGGCGCCGGCACCACTTCCCCAACCTCGCTCTAGAAGTGGTAGCCCACGCTAAACCCCGCGCCCATGTCCGGGCTGCTGTCGCTGAGTCCGGCGCTCAGGTAGCCGCTGTAACGCCAACTGCCTTGCGTCCAGTGAGACAGGTACAGGCTGATATCCCGCAAATCTTCGCGATCCGAATAGGCCGACGGACTGAGGTTCAGTGACATTCCGAGCCGCGTGCGGTTAGCGACAGGCAGGCTGCCACCCACGGATACGAACCAGACGTCATCCAGTGTGCTGTAGCTTGGTTGGCCGCGCACCTTGTAGCCGAGCGTGCCGAACAGGCTGAAGCTATCGAAAAAGCGGTAACCATCCAGTTGAATCGAGTAGTCATTCTCGCCGGAGCCGAGGCCTTTGGTCTCGTCAGCCGTACCCAGCTTCACTTTCCCTGTGAGATCCAGCAGAAAACGCCGGTCGCTGCTGACATAGAGATCGAAATAGGTGAGGCCCAGGTAGATATCGCCCAAGCCGGACTCGGTAACGATGTCCCCGGTCCCGGGTAGCGGTTCGCCGCCTGGACCAAGTTCCGTTCCTTCCGGACCCTTGACCTGGAGGTAGGGTATGGTTGCGCGAAATCCCCATTTCCCGGAAACCAGTATGCCGGTAATGGGTACATAGATATCGTCAATATCCTCGGTGCCCCCATACTGGCCCGAGGAGTATTCAACACCTGCTCTAAGGGTAAAGCCCTGCTGCTGTGCATAGCAGTTGGCGCTGATAAGGCCCAGTAACGTCCATATTGCCAGACGCGCCAGGCGCAATAGCTGGGTACTCATATCCGCTCCCGGAATGTGTTGCGAAAGAAAGCCCCGCCAGACGGGTGGGCCACGATGGCCCACCGCTGGCGATCCTTGGACTCAGAGCCTTACTCGGAGGTAGGCTCGGGCTCGGGTAACTCGACACCTTGTTGCCGTGCCCGCTCCTGCATCTGATTCTGATGCTCAGCGCGGATTCGAGCCTTTTCCTGCTCGCCATCCGCCTGTTCCAGACGTTTGCGGTACCGGTTCTGCTCTTCCGCAGTCATCAAGGCCGATCCGTAGATGGCCTCGTCCTGATGGATACGATCCTGATCACGATCCTGGTCACGATCCTGATCCTGATCCTTATCCTTGGTCTGGTCACGATCCTGATCCATGTCGCGATCCATGGCCTGCGTCTTATCCATCTGGTGGGTCATATCCCGATCAGCCTGACCCTGACCCTGGCCTTGACCCTGATCTTGACCCTGGCCTTGACCCTGTGCGAGCGCCGGTGAGGCGATTGCGAGTAATAGTGAGGTGGCGACTACGCCAATGATTTCCCTGTATAGCATTTCTCAACTCCCTGTTGATGCCACGGTCACAGACCGGATGAAAATCCGGATGACTGCAGGGCAATACTGGGCTTTACAGCGAGTTGGGATAATTCGGGATTATCGAGGGTGGACTTCGGTAGCTGCGGATTGTTTTCCCAAACTGCGGGGCGCAGACTTGGTCGGTCTTTGAGTTTTATCCTTCGGTTTCTGCCATTTCCCCGAGCATGGGACGGTCCGCCCGAATCAGCAGCCAGAGTGCCGCGGCTATCAGGGCAAAAGCGGATCCGGTTGCCAGCGCCACCAACCAGCCAAAGTGCTGAAATAAAACGGCTGTCATAGGGGTGGCGATGACTCCCGCAATATTGCCCCCGGTGTTCAGGACCCCGCCTGCCGCGGCGGTGTAACGCCCACCCACGAAGGTGGTGGCCTGCCAGTAGGCGCCCTCGGTGAACTGGTTACAGGCGTAACACAATGAAAGAAATGCCACTGCAATGTATGGGTCCGGGGCATAGGCACCCGAGATCAGCATGATCGCGGAGACACACAACCCCGCCATGGCAGGCAGACGACAGCCCCAGCGAGGACCAATTCGTTGGCATAATCGATCACAGGCCTCGCCTCCGAGACCGGCACCAAAAGATCCGGCGATCCAGGGAGCGGCGGCCAGCATCCCTGCATTAATGATGTCAAAGCCCCTGACATCCACCAGGTAGACCATGAGCCAGGAAAAAAAAATGTACCAGACCCAGTTCATGCAAAAATAACTACCGGCCAACAACAATACGTCACGGTTTTTAAGCAGTTGTCTCAGCAATTGTCCCAAGGGGGGCTGCTCGGGTTGCTTGACCCGCCCACGCCGGATCAGGTCCAGTTCTCCCGGGTGCACCGAGGCATGTTCAGAGGGCATGTCCCGTACGTACCACCACCACAGGATCGCAAGCAGCACGGTGGGAAGCGCGGTGAGATAAAATGAGGCTCGCCAGCCCAGGTCTACGACCATCCAGGCTACGAGGGCGGGCGTGGCAGCCGCACCCAGGGTGGCGCCTACGCTGCTAAGACCGTTGGGCAGGGCCCAGCGGGAAACCGGAAACCAGTTGGCCACGCTGGCGGCCAGCACCGGGAACAGCGGGGCCTGGAACATCCCCATCAGGAATCGCAGGATGACCAGTTCACCGATAATCAGAGCTGCCGATTGAGTTTCCTGTCCTGGTAAGAGGCCAGTGAGCAAGGTAATCGCTCCCCAGGCGGTGATCATGATGGTCATGGTCTTGCGCGATCCCAGAATATGTCCGAACAGACCGCCCGGAAACTGGAACAGCATGTAACCCCAGGCGAAAACTGCCAACACCAGACCCAACTCGGTGTCACTCAGGCCAAGCTCGTCCCGTACTGCCAGCCCGGAGGTCGAGAGATTGTAGCGATAGACATAGGAGAAGAAGCTGATCGCTACCATCAGGGTCAGCACGCGCCAGCGCACATTGCTGCCAATTACCGGGGAAGAGTGCGGTGGCTGCGTCTCGGCTTGAGTCATATTGTTTTCTCGGGCGCCTATTCAGCAGGTAACATACCGTTTTGCCTCTGGCCCTGCATCTTTCCCGAGCCTGATCATGACAATAATCTCTGCTGCACTGCTGCTGTTCATGGTGATGGACCCTTTTGGGAACATACCGTTCTTCCTGTCAGCAATGAAGCAGGTGGACCCCGCTCGACAGACCAGGGTGGTTGTCAGGGAGCTTGTCTTCGCCCTGGTGGCCCTGGTGCTGTTCCTGTTCCTGGGCCAGTATTTTCTTGGCGCCCTGAATATATCCGAGCCCGCGCTGACGGCCTCCGGTGGCATTATTTTGTTGCTGATTGCCATCAAGATGATTTTTCCGCCCCAGCACGGGTCCCGCAAGGAAGAACTGGAAGGCGAGCCGTTTATCGTGCCGCTGGCCATCCCTTACGTGGCGGGTCCTTCGGCCTTGTCCACCGTACTCCTGTTTATGAGCCGCGAGCCAAATCGCTGGCCCGAGTGGCTAGCTGCCCTGTTCATGGCCTGGCTCGCCACCTCGGTGATTATCCTGGTGGCCAGCACACTGCGGAAACGCCTCGGTCAGCGCGGCCTGTTGGCGATGGAGCGCTTGATGGGCATGGTGCTGGTAACCATTGCAGTGCAAATGCTGATGAATGGAATTCACCAGTTCTGGATGCAGGTATAGCCCGATTTCCCGCTGCCGCAACGTGCGGCTCTGTGGCTAGTCCGTATACCCTGCAGACCGGGTGGCATCGATAATTCCCCGGTGCTGACATGAAGTCTGCGCACCAGCTTGAGGACCACCCATGCGAGATTCTGCGAACACGACCGGCCCGGCCTCCCGGCCTTCCAAAATTAAAGTCCAACTGGCTGAGCCCGACGCCGGCCTGTATCCGGATGCTCCCCTGCATGCACGCCAGGCAATAGATCTTGCCCGCTTGCTGCAGCAGCGAGCCATGCAGTTACAGACGGCCCCGGAAAGACGCCAGCAGGACGAGCTTGAGCGCATGATGCAGAGTCCTCATGACAAGGCGACTCTCACGCAGATGACCGATCAGACTCTGCGCTCAAGTACCTCGCGCAGAGCCGTGAATCAATTGCTGCACATTCTGGACGTGCAGGGGATACCCCGTTTCTTCTCCGGACTGGATCGTGCCTTGCTCCAGGGGTTCAGGTCATTTGGAGCGTGGCTGCCAGGCGTGGCGGTGCCGATAGTCCAGGAACGTATGCGGCGGGAGTCGGCCAATGTAATTCTCCCTGCCGAGGAAGAAATTCTTACCCAGCACCTGCGTGATCGACAAGCTACCGGTGTGCGTATGAATGTAAATTTCCTTGGCGAGGCCTTGCTGGGAGAGCAGGCCGCAGCCGAGCGGATGAACACTTATCTGAGCGCCCTGCAGAAACCTGACCTGGAATGCCTGTCAATCAAGATTTCGACTATCTATTCACAAATATCCTCGCTTGCCTGGGAGGACTCGGTAGAGGTTTTATGTGAGCGCCTGGAGCTGATATATCGCGAAGCTGCCCGCATGCGGTACCGGCGCAGCGATGGTACGGAGGTGCCCAAATTTGTGTACCTGGACATGGAAGAATACCGGGATATGAGCGTAACCGCCGAGGCGTTCATGCGCACGCTGGACCGACCCGGCATGCAGCAGGTGCGCGCGGGGATCGCGCTTCAGGCTTACCTGCCCGATGCCTGGGAGGTACAGAAACGCATCAACGCCTGGGCCAGGCAGCGAGTGGCGGCAGGTGGAGCGCCGGTGACCGTGCGACTGGTCAAGGGCGCCAACCTTGAAATGGAAAAGGTCGATGCGTCATTGCATGGCTGGCCCCAGGCACCCTACAAATTCAAGGCCCAGGTGGATGCGAACTACAAGCGCATGTTACGTGAAGGCCTGATTCCGGAAAATATCAACGCCGTGCACCTGGGCATAGCCTCGCATAACCTGTTCGACCTTTCTTATGGATTGGTACTGGCCACCGCCACCGGGGCCGAGGACAAGGTCCAGTTTGAGATGCTGGAAGGGATGGCGAATCACCAGCGCAGGGCCCTGTTTGAAGTTGTCAGTAATCTCCTGCTATATGCTCCTGCGACCCGCCGCGAGCAGTTCATTCACGCCATCGGTTACCTGGTGCGCCGACTGGATGAGAATACAGGCCCGGATAACTTTCTCGCTCATGCCTTCAAGATTGAAGTGGGCAGCGAGCAGTGGTCAAAACTGGAACAGCAGTTTCTGCAGTCCTTCGAGTTGATTGAAACCCTGCCTGCGTCGCCACGGCGTACCCAGGATAGATGCACCGACACCTAC
>JAPHSC010000421.1 GCA_026193125.1 Gammaproteobacteria bacterium | reverse complement strand
TCAGCCGAGGCTAGCCTACTAGCCGCTGAGGGCGCAATGCGGCTGACCTGGTGCAGCCCCTGCCGTCTCACAATAGGCAGGGAGCCGCGCCTCGATTACGCTTTATCTGCCCATACGATCCCTGGAATCAGGCCCGCCGCAGCCTGCATCAGCTGCTTGCCTGGCGCCATTCGCGCATTCGGGGCCAGTCAGATCACCTGGAGCCCGGGCTCAGCGCATAGACATAGAAATCCCGGTCGCGCTGGTAGCCCAGGGATTCGTAAAGCGCCTGTGCCTCGACATTGTCGGTAGCCGTCGCAAGATTGATTTCCACTGCACCGGTTGCCGTGGCCAGGCGCTCGGCCCGCTCCATCAGCGCCCGGGCCACGCCCTGTCTGCGCGCCCCGGGGTGCACGAACAAGTCATAGAGAATCCAGACCCTGCCGGCAAGAGTCGAAGAAAAACTTGGGTACAACTGAACAAAGCCAAGGCCCTCACTCTGCTCATTTTCGGCAAGATAAATTACCGATTCCTCGTTGCCAATTCTTTCCCGAAGGAAATTCCTGGCCAGGTTCAAGTCCCGCGGATAGCGATAGAACTGTCGGTACAGATCGAATAACTCTGCCAGCATATCAAGGTCGCTCAATTGAGCTTGTCGCACGATCATGTATCACCCCTGCGCTGCCCAGGCGCTCGTACTGCAGTTACCGCCATGCATATGCCATTGGCGAACAGCATATACATAACCGCAAATCGATAACCGCGCCATACCCGCGAATACACGGCTCCCGATCGCGCATTGTATCAATACCGCATTTACGCTTGCCCCGACTTGTCTCCACATGGCATCGTGGGCAGGCGTCATCAGGCAATGAATACAGGGCCCGGATCGCTACCATGGCGATCAGGAAACCGGGAGAATCCAGGCATGGATACCGCGGCAGAAAAAACATCCCCAGCAGAGGCAGCCGGACAGGCTGGCCACAGCCTGCCTGCATGGGTATACCGCAACCCCGAATTCCTGGAGCTTGAACGCAAGACCCTGTTCATGCCCGCATGGCATTTGGTGTGCCACCAAAGTGACATCCCCAACAAGGGTGACTACCAGACCTTTCGCATGCTGGGAGAAATCGTCTTCGCGGTGCGCGGCAAGGATGGTGGAATAAAGGCTTTTCACAACGTGTGCCGACACCGCGCAGCGCGCCTGCTGGATGACGGTAAGGGAAATTGCGGCGGCACCTTGACCTGCCCCTACCACGCCTGGAGCTACGCGCTGGATGGTCGACTAGTCGGCGTGCCCTTCAAAAACCAATATGACGCACTGAAGGAAGAAAGCTATAACCTTAGGCCAGTTGAAACCCGTCTGTGCATGGGATTTGTGTTCATAAATTTGCGCCCGGGCAATATGGAGCCAGAGGACATGCTTGCTCCGGCAGCACCAGAATTGGCGCATTACAATATCGAGCAGATGCAACCCCTGGGAAAGGGTCGCGTAACCGAGCGACGGGTGGCGGTTAACTGGAAACAGGGAACTGACAATTATGTGGACGCCCTTCACGTACGTGCGGCGCACCCCGGTCTGGACAGCCTGGTTGGAGACAGCTACGACCTGAGAGACCTGGGTCATGGCGTATCCCGACTATCAGGGCGCATCGAGCAGGTCGCCGGGGCCGGTCTGTCGGTGCGCGCCTACCGCGAGATATTGCCGAACATGGAATACCTGCCGAAGGACTACAGGCGTTCGTGGCTGTATTTCATGATTAGCCCGTCCCTCGCCCTGAATCTATATCCAGACTGCGTGGAGTTCATGCAATTCCTGCCGCTGGACGGTACTCATTGCGTGGTCAGAGAGGGTGTGTACGGGCACCCGGATACACGCAGAGAGGTAAAACTTGCCCGCTATCTGAACTTGCGAGTCAACCGCCAGGTGGGCATTGAGGACCGTGCACTGATCAGCCGCGTACAGGACGGCATGGGCTCCAGCAGCTTCACCACGGGACCTTTAGGGCGTAATGAAATTTGTCTGCGCAGATTTGCCGAAAGCCTGCGCAAACTCATACCTGTCTCCAGGCTGGAACAAGAGCCGGTTACGGGCATGGTCGCCGGCATCAATCAAAAAATGCTCGAACGCACGTAAAACTCTCAGAGGTTAACGTCCACCACGAGCCTGCCCCGTACCGTGCCGGCAAGGATTGCCTCGGCGGCCTCGGGAAGGTCATCCAGACCGATCAGGCGGCTGATGCTGGTCAACTTGGCCAGGTCCATTTCCCGGGCCAGGCGATCCCAGGCCAGGATACGCTTTTCCCTGGGAGCCATGACTGAGTCTATACCGGCCAGCGTTACACCTCGAAGTATAAACGGCGCCACCGTGGCGGGCAGATCCATGCCCTGCGCCAGTCCACATGCAGCGACAGCACCACCATAACTGGTATGGGCCAGCGCATTGGCCAGGGTCTGACTGCCCACCGAATCCACTACGGCGGCCCAACGCTCTTTTCCGAGGGGCTTGCCGGGACCGCCCAATTCCGCGCGATCAATGATCTCTGTAGCACCCAGTGACTGCAGATACTCACTTTCCTGCATCCTGCCGGTGGACGCAATGACTTGGTAACCCAAACCGGAAAGCAGGGAAATTGCCACGCCGCCCACCCCACCGCTGGCGCCCGTCACCAGTACCGGTCCCTTGTCAGGCGTGACACCGTTATGTTCCAGCGCCATCACACACAGCATGGCGGTATAGCCCGCAGTGCCTATTGCCATAGCCTGTTCGGTGTCCAGTGTCTTGGGGAGCGGGATCAACCACTCGCTCTTCAATCGAGCGTACTGGGCAAAGCCACCATGGTGCTTTTCTCCCACCCCGTAACCATTGAGCAAGACTTTGTCACCAACAGCAAAGTCCGGGCTGGATGATTCCTCAACGGCGCCGGCCAGGTCTATCCCCGGTATCATGGGAAATTGCCGAATGATCGGGCCCTTCCCGGAAACTGCCAGTCCGTCCTTGTAATTAACGGTTGAATGGGCAATGCGCACCAGAACATCACCGTCCATCAACTGGTCCCTGGACCAGTCTTGTATCTGGGCACGGTAACCGTGTTCATCCTTGTTGACGACCAGCGCCCGAAACAATTCACTCATACGATGTCTCCTGCTCGGTCAATATTGACTCACCCGGTTCAGATCGCTCTCAGGTACCACTGGTAGTCCTTTAGCGACACCTGTGCGTGATAGGTTTGAGATTCTTCACGCCGGGCCGCCTCGAACACTCGGCAAAATTGCTCTCCCAGGTAGGTCGGCAATATCTCAGCCCTGGAGAACACATCCAGAGCAGCTTCCCAGCGAATCGGCAAGGTGCATTTTTCCTCAACCTTGACCCCTTGTTGGACCATGGGTCCGGGATCCAGGTGATTAACCATACCATGATGCATACCCGCCAGAACCGCGGCCATAACCAGATAGGGATTGGCATCGGCGCCGGCTATACGATGCTCTATGCGAGCGTTTGCCGGATCGGATAGCGGGACACGCAGGGCCAGGCTGCGATGATTGATGCCCCAGTTCGGCGTTAACGCCACATAGGAGCCGGGGCTTAGCCTGCGATAGGAGTTCGCATTTGGCGCAAACACGGCCATGCTCTCAGGCATGCTCTGCTCGAGCCCACCGACGGCATGGCGCAAAGAATCGCCAATACAGGGCTCGGCATCCAGTTTCGTCCCTTGCGCAAAAATATTCTGCCCCTCCTCATCCAGCATGCTGGCGTGTATGTGCATACCGCTGCCAGCATGTTCGGCAAAGGGTTTGGCCATGAAGGTCGCGCTCATTCCCGCCCTGCGTGCGACTGCCTTGACGATCCGTCGCAGCATCAGCGCATGGTCGCAGGCAAGCAGCGCATCATCCACATGCTGCAGGTTGATTTCGAATTGACCCGGCGAAAACTCCACTACGGCCGCGCCCGCTGGAATGCCCTGGACACGGCATGCCACCTGCACCGCCTCAAGAAATTCTTCCAGCTCATACAAATCGTCAAGGACCGCATACTGAGGACCCCGCTGCAGCATATCGGTACCCGGGATTCGCCCTCGACGTGGCTGCGGCGTTCCTGGCTCCGCGTCCTGTAACAGGTAGAACTCCAGCTCTATGGCCACCACGGGTTGGCGGCCCGCCTCCCGATACCGGTCCAGCACCGTCTGCAAGACATGCCTGGAGTCGGCAAAATACGGCGAGCCGTTCACATTAAACATGCCAGCCAACACTTGCAGGGTAGGCACAAACGCCCAGGGCACCTGGGCCAGGGATCCGGGCACCGGCCGGCAGATCACATCAGGATCACCGTCAGTACTGCCAAACTCAAGACTGGTAAAGACACGACCCTGGGTATCCAGCAAGGCAGTCGCACCAGGGATGCTGACGCCTGTGGTCAAGGCCTGGGCAATGTCCTCCCGGCTCACCCGCTTGCCCCGCAAAATTCCGTTGATGTCCGGTAGCAGCACTTCCAACACCCGTGTATCCGAATATTGCTGCATGATCCGCTGGGTCTGTTCTGGCATGTCTTCAGTGGTCATTGTCCGGGCCTCCGCCCGCCATGAAGTTCGGGTTGCGCCACGCTGTTGCCGCAGCTGGCCCGTGCACCGGATCAGTACTAGCGCCTGTGCCTGGAAGCGGCCTGCTCATTACTGGCCCGACAAGCGAAACCAGGCGGACTTGCTCTGGGTGTAGCTGAGCAGGCTTTCCATACACTTGTCTCGTGCCTGGCCGGACTGTTTGTACCCACCGAAAGGCTGTGTCATATCGCCCTCATCGAAACAGTTCACCCAAATAGTGCCCGCCTGCACTTCCCTGACCAGGCGCATCGCCCGGTTCAGGTCGCGGGTCCAGATGCCCGCGGCCAGTCCATAGATCGTGTCATTGGCAATGGCAATGGCCTCGTCAATATTCTTGAACATCAACACGGAAGCGACCGGTCCGAAAATTTCCTGGCGGGCGATACTCATCTGGTTATTCACCCCGGTAAACAAGGTCGGCGAGACGTATGCGCCTGACTCAAGACCGGCAGGTACGCTGCCGCCAAAAACCAGCTGCGCTCCTTCGCGGCTGCCCTCTTCAATCATCGACAATACCCGTTGCTGATCCTTGTGGGTGACCAATGGACCCATGTTGGTGGCAGGATCCATGGGGTCTCCCGGTACGTAGGCGTCTTGTCCCGCACGCACAAAACGGTCCACGAATTCAGCATGGATGGATTCGTGGACAAGGATACGGGACCCGGCATTACAAACCTCTCCCATGTTGCCATAGATACCGTTGTATGCAGCCTCCACTGCGCGGTCCATATCCTCCAGGTCTTCCATGAAAATCTGCGGCGACTTGCCTCCACATTCCAGGGAAACCTTTTTCATATTGGACTGACCCGCATACTGCAGCATCAGCTTGCCCACCTCGGTGGAGCCGGTGAAGGTAATCTTGGCCACGTCGTTGTGCAGGGCCAGCGCCTGGCCAGCCACCTCGCCCAAGCCATTCACCACGTTGAGCACGCCGGGTGGCCCACCGGCCTCGACAAACAACTCGGCCAGTTTCAGCACACTCTGTGGCGACTGCTCTGCCGGCTTGAGCACCACGGTATTACCCGCAGCCAGAGCCGGCGCAATTTTCCAGGTGGCCATGAGCAACGGATAATTCCACGGTGAGATCGCACCCACAACGCCCAGGGGCTCACGCAGCACACAATGCATGACTTCCCATTCGGTATTGGTTACCGAGCCTTCAATCTTGTCGATACACTCGGCCATGAACTGAATGGTTTCGATTACTGCGGGTAAATCTGCACTAATCACATCTGCAATGGGTTTGCCCATATCCAGAGTTTCCATTACCGCCAGTTCTTCCGCATGGACCTCGATCAAAGCGGCCCAGCGATACATCACCGCCATGCGATCTCGTGGCGCCATACGTGACCAGCAACCCGAGCGGAATGCCCTGAGCGCCGAGGCCACGGCCACATCAACATCCCGCGCGCTGCCGGCGGCCACCTCGGCCACGACCCGGCCGTTGGCCGGGTTCACACTGGCGATGCGTCCACCCTCCAGGGCGTCCACATGCTTGCCATCAATAAACAAGCCGGGAGGCGCATTCTTCATCACCTTGTCCGCCGCAGCTTTCCACTGTGCCTTGGTGTAATCCGCCAATGCCGCAATACTCATCTTCGTATCCTCCTGGAGACCGCGCCCGGCCAGCCGACTCATCATCACTTCCAATTCGATACAACCCGTTGCGCTCACAGTCAGCGGGGCTTACTCAATCTCGCATAGTTCCCAGGCCAGCGCCAAAGCCATGACCCGAAAGCGCTGCAGTCACAGGAGCAGCCGGGTGACGGGAACGGGAGCGGCGAACCGGGCAGTCACGAGTGAAGACCGGCCTGTTAGCTCAGTAATCTCGCGCCGGCGTCACCTTGCGTCTTTCGGGATCGAAGAATACCCCTTCCACGACCGTGGCCCTGGCCTTTACCCGATTCCATTTAAGCTCACGCTGGTAGTAAATCTCTGCGTACAAATCATCACCCGGCTTACCCCAGGGGGCATGCAGCGAGGCCAGTGCAATATTCGCCTTGGCCGTGGGTGACCACATAGCCGAGGTAACCGTGCCCACAACCTTATTCTTGCCGTTATAGATATAGGCATCCTTGGCAGGCTTGTTACCCTCGATGTCCAGCTTCACCAGGTTAAAGCGTGAGCCCCTTTCCTTCTCTGCCAGCAAAGCCTGGCGTCCGGTAAAATTGGGTTTCTTGAAATCCACCAGCCAGGACAAGCCCAGCTCAAACGGCGAGCGGGTCCGGCCATGGCGTACGGCCGAGTCCGCCGGTAGAAAATCCACACCGGCCTGGATGAAACCAGCCTCGATACGTGTCATCTCCAACGCATGCGTGCCTATGGCCCGTATACCGCGTATTCTACCGGCGGCGAACAAGGCATCCCAGAGAGCCTCTGCCTTCGCTGGCTCAATCCAGACCTCATAACCCAGGTCTCCGGTGAATCCGGTGCGCGACACCATGAGCTCGGAACCTTCGAAGTCAAACCAGGTTATGCCAAAGGGTTTCAGTTTCTCGATGTTTGCCAGACCCATATCCCGCAAGATGGCGCAGGAAGTTGGGCCCTGTACGGCCAGGGCGGCAATGTCGTGCGTGACTTCCTCGATAGTCACATCAAAACCCAGCGCCGAGATGCTCAACCAATCCAGCTGTCGTTCCTGCGAACACAACATGTACTCGCCTTCACGCATGTGGAATACAGTGCCATCATCAATTACCTGCCCGTCGTCATCACACCAGACGCAGTAGGAAACCCGCGCAGGCTTAAGCTTGCTCACATCGCGTGTCAGCAGACGGTTAAGATAGTCCAGCGCATCCGGTCCGCTTATTTTGTGCTTGGTCATCGGGCACAGATCAAACACTCCGGTGGAGTTACGCATCGCAAAGTACTCCAGCGCCACATCCTCGTAGGCATCGGCAACCAGGTAGTCTTTCCAGCGATGAACTGCCTTTAGCTGGTTAAGCCTGGAAGTGCGGGAATCAAAAGCTGTCTGATAGACAAACTTCCTGAAATGTTCTTTCTGATTCATGCCGCACCTCCCCGGGCAATAATTTCGGCGGCCGCATTGCGTCCGGCGCAACCCATCACACCGCCACCAGGGTGACTACCGGCGCCACACAAGTACAGGCCGGGCAATGGGGTAGCGTATTGGGCGCTGCCGTAAAACGGCCGGGTCATCATGAACTGGTCGAGGGCGAACTCACCATGGTGCCAATGACCACCGGCTATGCGAAATTCACGTTCAATATCCGCCGGAGACAATATTTCACTATGCAGGACCGAGGCTCCGACACCGGGGGCATAACGTTCCAGCACCGCCATGGTTCTTTGCAAAAGTTCGGCCCGGCCATTCTCCCACCCTTGCTTGAGCTCGTAAGGTGCGTACTGCACCAGGGCCGAGAGTACGTGCTTGCCGCCAGGCGCCAACTCCGGGTCATGCACGGTGGGCAGGGTGATTTCCATCATGGGCGACTCAGACATCTCGCCATACTTGGAAAAATCAAACGCCTGTTCCAACTCCACCATGCTGGGAGAAATCAATATCCGTCCACCCAGTGCCTGCGGGTCAAGCCCGGTGAATTTCGGCAGGGCATCCAGGGCCAGGTGCAGCTTGGCAACGCTGCCGCGGGAGCGAATGTTCCGGACCTGTAGCGCAACCCCGGCTTCCAGGTGCCGCAAACCTACCAGGTCGATAAAGGTTGTCCTCGGGTCGGCACTGGAAACAACCCTGGACGCGCTGAGCTTTTCGCCGTTTTCAAGCTCGACGCCGGTCACCACGCCGTTCTCTACCAGGATTCGGGAGACCACGGCCGAGGTGCGTATCTGCGCGCCAGCCGCCGCAGCCGCCTTGGCCAAGGCCTGGGTCACGCCGCCCATGCCACCCTTCACGCTGGCAAGCGCTCCGCGTTTGCCGTTAACCTCACCGGTCAGGCGATGCAGGTAATTAAGCATGCTGTTGTTGGAGCGCGGACCCAGGTGACCACCCAGCACCGCATCCCAGGCCATCGCACCCTTGAGCATCTCGCTGTCAAACTGCTCCTGCAAAATATCGTAAATATTGATGCCGGCAATGCGCAGAAATTCTCGCATGTCATCCCGGCCCATGCCGCGTATGGCGAGACCGAGTTTCCCCAGCGTTTTCAATTCAGACCATTGGCTGGTCAGGCGTGGCGGACGACCCGTGTAGACCTTGCGCAGCACTCCGGCAAACTTGAGCATGCGGGCATTGAATTTCTTCAATCTGGCGACGTCCTCGGGGCCCAGATCACCACCACGCGCCTCGGATCCTGACAGGAACAAGTGTCCACCGGTGGATGACAGGGATACGGTTTCCAGGTCATTGGCCGCCAATTCAAAACCTTGCTGCTCCAGCCCCAGATCACGGTAAATTTCCGGATTCAGCATGAACAGCAAGTGGGCACAGGCGGACACCCTGAAGCCGGGCGCGAATTCACGCGTCACCGCAGCGCCACCCACCTGGGAAGCCGCTTCCAGTACCGTGACCTTGTGTCCGGCGCCGGCCAGGTAGGCCGCACACACCAAACCGTTATGGCCGCCTCCCACGATAATTACATTATTACTAGTCATCGAGTTCAGTCTCCGGCACAACGTTTGTCCGTTTCATATCAGCCAGGATCTCCCTGGCGGCATTGGCCCCCGGTGCCGCCATCACCCCACCTCCCGGATGCGTGCCTGAACCACACATGTACATGCCCTTCATCGGACCACGATATTGCGCATAGCCCGGGAAAGGACGGTTAAACATCAGCTGATCCATGGTCAGCTCACCCTGGAAAATATTACCCTCGGTTAAACCCACCTCGGCCTCCAGTTCCCTGGGCGTGCGTACCTCGACATGCAGAATCAGGTCTTTGAAATTGGGGCTGTACCGGCCGATCTGATCAATCACCACCTTGCCAAAGGCATCCCTGTCCTCGTCGGTCCAATCCTTGCCCTTGACCTTCGGCGGCACGTATTGCACAAAACATGACATGAAGTGCTTGCCCGGAGGGGCCATGGTTGGATCGGTGAGGGTTGGTATCAAACAGTCAACGTAGGGATCTCGCGACCACATGCCGTTTTTCCAGTCGTCAAAGGCTCGCTCCAGACGCTCCATGGAGTCCACGAAGTGCATATCCCCAACACGTAGCGGATTGTTCTCACCGAGGGCGGGGAAATCGGGTGCACCGTCCAGAGCAATATTGAGCTTGCCGGATGAACCGCGAATCTTGAAATTCCTGGCTCTTTCCACCATGCGGGGATCCAGGTCCTTTTCATCAAATAATTTAAGGAAGGTGCGCTTGGGATCCAGGTTGGAGACCACGATGTCAGCGTGAATCTCATCGCCATTTTCCAGCGCGACGCCGCTTACCCTGCCATTATTTACGATAATCCGGTCCACGCCGGCATCGGTCCGGATTTCACCACCATGCTCCTGCAGGGCGCCCGCCAGGGCCTTACTCACCGAACCCATACCGCCGCGGGCAAAACCCCAGGCACCGGCACTGCCGTCAATATCACCCATGTAATGATGCAGCAGCACATATGCCGTGCCGGGGGAGTACACGCCCAGGGCGGTGCCAATGATGCCACTGCCCGAAAAGTGCGCCTTGACCATGTCCGATTCGAAATACTCATCCAGGTAGTCGCCCACGCTCATGCTGTAGAAACGTATGGTCTCGTACATGGTCCGCTCGCCCAGGTTGAGGAACTTCTTCATCGTGTACAGAAGTTCATAAATATCCCTGGGCCGGAACGAGGTCGGGTCCGGTGGCGTGCGTAGCAGGAAATCCCGGATGAACCTGCACTGGCGGGTGACATCGCGCGAGAAGCGGTGATACGCATCAGCGTCACGCTTGCTGTGCCTGGCGATCTCCCTGCGTTTCACATCGTGGTCAATATAGTTGCCCATGATGTCCCCATTGCGCAAAAAGGTGACTCCGCCGCCATAGGGGATTACCTGCAAGCCATGCTTTGCCAGGTTCAGGTTGCGGTAAATCTCTGGTCGCAGAAGACTGCACACATAGGAACAGTTTGAATAGATCCAGCCCTCGTGCAACTCGCGGCTCACCGCTGCACCCCCGATCCAGGGGTTTTTCTCCAGCACCAGGACTTTCATTCCCGCCTTGGCCAGAAATGCCGCATTGGCAAGGCCGTTGTGCCCTGCGCCTATTACAATCGCGTCGTGTTTCATCGTGCAGTTCCGCTTGCCAGGTAAATATTGCCAAGGACCAAAGATCGTCAAATTCCCGACGACCACGTTTCCGCCGTTTCCTCGAACTTCTCCAGGGCTTCCCCAATGCGCCGAAGAGCAGGGCATTCACGGGTAGAACATGGCTCCCGCAAATCAGGTCCGCAGAGGATACCAAGATCATACCCACAGGGGCGAGTGTGTTGAAAAAACCGCGACTGTCGCTGGCCCCGTCACAATTATTCGAAGGCTGTGTCCTGGATAGGCACAGCCCGGGCAGGGACAGATAGCCAGGCAAACAACGCTCTTGCCACGCGCTTTCTCTTATGATGACAACTGCTATACTTTCCGCCGAACCTGGCCGGAGCATGCATCTGGCGCAAGCGAATCTGGAATAGCGAAACACCACTGGCCAGCCGGGGCGATCCGGACTGCGTACTGATTTGACCAAAAGCGACTGTTTATGACAAAGCCGGAACACTCATTTATCCTGACCGTGGTCTGCCCCGATGCCGTTGGCGTGGTAGCAGATGTAGCAGGGTACCTGCGCGATAAGAACCTGTTCATTGAAGAGTCCTCCCACTATGGGGATCCGGACAGCGGGCGCTTTTTCATGCGCACTCGCTTCAACGCGCTGGGAGCGTCGTTCTCCCGTACTGAATTTGCCGAAGGGTTCTCGCTCATTGCAGAAAAATTCACCATGCAGTGGCAGGTGCATGACACCAAGGTGTTACCGCGAGTATTGATCATGGTCTCCAGGCTGGATCATTGCCTGAACGACCTCCTGTATCGCTATCGCACCGGGGCTCTTCTCATGCACGTGCCGGCTATCGTATCCAACCACATGGACATGGCGGGTCTCGCCAAGGCGCACAGCATTCCGTATTTCCACGTCCCGATATCATCCAAGACCAAACCTGAGGCCGAGCGACGGTTGCGGGAAATCATCGAGGACACGCGCGCCGACACCATCGTGCTTGCTCGCTATATGCAGGTGCTCTCAGATGGCCTGTGCAGGGAATTAGCCGGCAAGGCTATCAACATCCATCACTCATTCTTACCCAGCTTCAAGGGGGCCAAGCCCTATCACCGGGCGCATGATCGCGGCGTGAAGCTCATTGGAGCCACGGCGCACTTTGTTACTCCCGACCTGGATGAGGGTCCAATCATCGATCAGTCAGTGGAAAGGGTGAACCATACCCAGTCCGCGGAAGACCTGGTGGCCGTGGGGCGCGACGTGGAAGCCATTACCCTGGCCCGGGCGCTAAAAGCCCACCTGGAACACCGTGTGTTTCTCAATGGAAGCCGCACTGTAGTATTCTGACGAGGGTCCCGGAAGATTGAATGTCAGCTTGGTGTTGCGTACTTGAAACCGCAATCCCTGGTGCCGCGGGATACTAGCCCTAAGCCTGTATGCGTGCCTGGGGATCCCGATCAAGTGCTCCTGGCGGGGCATAATCGAAAATAAAAGTAATCCGGTCTTCCTCGCCTCGGTTCAGGACACTGTGTCGCTTCTGGTTATTTATCTCGTACGCCTGGCCCACTTCGAACCGGTAAGGGCGGCCATCAATCATGAACCGCACACCACTGTTGCTGGTAATGGGTATGTGAATTCGATGGCTCTGGCGAAAAGAGGCGTGGCTATCTATGTGGGGTGCGATGCGCCCACCTGCAACCAGCTTGGCGGCCATGGCCCGAATGATGGTGCCGCCCTTGGGGTAAAACCTCTCGATGATGTCATGCATTACCGGCACCGCAACATCGGCAAGACGGTCCCATCCGGGTTCCCTCGTTATCACCATCTCCGGCCAACCGTCACAAAATATCAGCACTATGGACTGGGTATTGTAATGCACATCATAGGCCTGCTGGCGATGGGTCTGTTCCAGCCAGGCTGCTTCATCCTGTGCCAGCACTGCTTGCTGCAGCGCCTCAATATTTACCGCACCCAGTTCGCGGAGAGTGGTAGCAATATTCATTCAAACACCGGTTAGCTAGAGCTGATTTCCAATCAGCAAGATAGGTGGCGGTACCCCTCCGGGTCAAGCCCGCCGGCCAGGGCAGCGTCGCGGACTACTCTGCCGGTCCTGGCGAGATTCTCGCACCTGCACCGGGTCCGGGAGCATGAACATGTTCGCGCGGGGTGGCTGCTCAGGATAGCGGTTGCCCAAGCCACTGATTACGGGCGCGGATGACATTCGGCGTTGCGGTTGAGTCCAGTGACAAATCGCAAATCTCTGCCGGCGCCGCCCGTGGCGTGCACTCTACCTGATGCAACTCGTCACGCCTGAACAAGTGCAGCACGACAGGCTTGTCGCAAGGCAGACGCGCACGCAGAGATTCCAGCGAGGCATGCGTTACTTTCAGCCCGTTTAGTGCCAGCAACTCATCACCCGGCGCTACCCCGGCCAACTTGGCAGGACCCGCGTCCAGTACTACCGCGACCTTGCAACGCCCCTGTTCATCACGGGTTCGCATGCCAAAACTTACCCGCTTGACCGGGGCGGTCTTGCGCGGCCCCAGACCACCCTGGTCCGAGGCGCTCTCTGCCGCACGCAAACTGAATCCGACACCCACCGATTGCAGCAATGTTTGGAGTGACAAGTCCTCCACACCACGGATCGCTAAATCGAAGAATTTATGCAGGTCCAGACCGGTGACCTCCTTGGCCAAGGCCTCGAAACCATCTTCCGGCATACCCTGTCCCGTCACACCAAAGCGCGCCCATGCCTCACCCATAACATCATCCAGGGACTTAACCCCCTTGGTGGACTGGCGAATGGTCAGGTCCAGAGCCAGCGCCACCAGCGCGCCTTTCACGTAATAGCTGATGATGGTGTTGGCGGAGTTTTCGTCCTGCTTGTAGAACTTGGTCCAGGCATCGAAGCTGGATTCCGCCAGGCTCTGGCGAAAACGCCCCGGCGTTTGCAGGACCCTGGTGATCGACTGGGCCAGCAACTCCAGGTAACCCTCGGGCTTGATCAATCCGCTGCGCACCAAACCCAGGTCATCGTAATAAGAGGTAATGCCCTCAAACACCCAAAGTTGCCGAGTATAGTTTTCCCGGTCCAGTGTATAGGGGCTGAAAGCCTCGGGCTTGATTCGCTTGACGTTCCAGGAATGGAAATATTCATGGCTGCACAGACCCAGGAAGCGTCTGTAGCCTTTATCAATGCCTGCGTCCACACCCCTCTCATTGGGGGCGTCGAGCCTGGGCAAGTCATCACGCTTGCACATGAGCGCGGTCGAGGCCCGGTGCTCAAGACCACCATAGGCATCACCCAGGGCCAGGGTGAGGAACCAGTAACGGTCCATGGGAAGACTGCCGCCGAACAGGCTGGCATGAGTCTCGCAAATCCGCTTCAGGTCGCCGCAAATTCGCTTCAGGTCAGCCTGGTGTCTACCAGCAAGCACAAAAACATGAGGTACACCCGCCGCTTCAAACTGCGCAACATCAAAATCGCCCAGCTCCACCGGGTGGTCGATCAATTCATCATAATCTGCCGCCCTGTAACACCCGAAACCCAGCTCTGGAGCCCCGCTGGGCAGCATTGCAGTAGCAACTCTCCACTGGGAGTAGTAGTTACTTTCTGGCGCATCGATGCACACCTCACAGGGCTCTTGTTCACGCCCCCTGGCAGCCAAAAACACGCTGCTGCTATTGAAAAACCCTCGCTTGCTATCCAGGTAAGCGCCTCTTACCGACAGGTCAAAAGCATACACTTCATATTCGAGCAGTAACTCGCCGCTTACCGGCTCACATGACCATTCCGACTTGCCGGTCTTCTCACACCTTATTCGACGGCCGCCGCAACTTGCGTGCACCTTGATGATGTGCCGGGCGAAGTCACGAATAAGATAACTGCCGGGTATCCAGTCGGGTAACCAAAAATGCTGACCGCCAGAATCGGGGTCAGGAATCCGGCATTGCACCTGGAAGAGGTGACTCTCGGGTTGAGTTGGGCAAATGCTGTAGTAAACCGTCATGATCGAATCCCGCGTGTAGGTCGGCGCTCAGAGGGGCCTGAAGTTTTTCGTGTCCTGGTTATGCAAAGGTCGGGCAACTGCCTGCAGTCAGTTGCTGCGAGGTAGAAAAATTTCCGCCACCATGCAGCGCACGCTACCTCCGGCACAGTCCTCGATATATGGCACCGGCACCACCAGCGGTTCCAGGTACTTGCGTATCGTCGTCAGCTGGTCGGCGGACAGGCTGGCATAGGCACGAGCTGACATAAGCATTCTTCCCTCTCCGCGGTGACCCCGTACTTCCAGCATATTACCCGCGAATGCGTTCATTTGATCGAACGAGATGACTACAAGTTCGTGGCCGGTTTCCCGTAGGCGACGCAAGACCGCCTCTCGCACCTCATCTCCCAGAATCGCCTCGGCGCAAACAACCGCCAATTTGGAGCCTACGCACATCATCACATTGGTGTGATAAATCGCGTTGCCCTGGGCGTCAACCGCTTCGAACATCACCAATTCGTAGCCCATGCGCTGGGCAAAATCTGCAGCAGCCTGCAGATGAGTTCGGGGTGACAAACAAGCGTAGGCAAGCCGGTTTTCCCGGTCCAGCACCATGCTCCCGGTGCCTTCCAGGAACTGCCCGCTTGCCTCCTGCTCACTCAGGTCAAGGATCTCCCTGACATCGAAGCCCAGACCGGTATGCAGATGGTCCAGCACATCAGGCCGGCGCTCAAGTCTCCTGCTCGTCGCCATCATGGGGTAGAGCACAACCCGGCCATCTGCATGAAAACTGACCCAATTATTGGGAAAAACTGCATCGGGTTTTACCGGATCGTCCGTATCCTCGATAACCACTACGTCCACGCCGGCCCCTCGCAGCGCCTCAACCAGACCATCGAATTCAGCAGAGGCCCGTGCATTGTCCGCCGCCCCGGCGCCGTGCCTCACCTGAAACACGTTCGACACTGCAGTTTCCGGATTCGACAGGAAATGACGAGGGCGTACCATCAAGACAACGGAAGTGCTCTGGGACATGCTGAGGAAGCCTCTTGGTTATTCCGGGCAAAGTAGATAGTAAGCGAAATGATTCAGCGCAAGGGTACCCTGCACCGCCAGGCGGGCTGGCGCAGAAGCCGGTGTTCGAGAACGCCGGCTGCCAGCGCATGGATTAGCCAGAGGTTTCCGGGGTCAACCGTCCTGGAAAGCCGGCTCAGGATTCCCTCACCTGGATCTTGCCGATTTTTACACGCCACTCGGCAGGACCGGTCTGGTGAACGGATGTTCCGCAAGAGTCTACCGCCACGGTGACCGGCATGTCTTTTACCTCAAACTCGTGGATAGCTTCCATACCCAGTTCCTTGAACGCCACTACCCTGGCCGAGCGAATCGCCTTGGACACCAGGTAGGCAGCGCCACCAACGGCCATCAGGTAGACCGCCTTATGCTTCTTGATTGCCTCAATGGCAACCGGACCGCGCTCGGCCTTGCCGACCATCCCGATCAGCCCTGTCTTATCCAGCATCATCTCGGTGAACTTGTCCATACGGGTGGAGGTCGTGGGACCGGCAGGCCCGACCACCTCATCACGCACCGGATCAACCGGACCCACGTAATATATGAAGCGATTGGTGAAATCCACACCCTCAGGCAGTGGCTCGCCGCGCGCCATCAAATCCGCTATGCGCTTGTGCGCGGCATCCCTGCCCGTCAGCAATTTACCCGAAAGCAGGATGCACTCACCGGGCTTCCAACTGGCCACCTCTTCCCGAGTGACCTGGTCCAGGTTCACTCGACGCGTGTCGGCACTGACCGACCAGGTGATGTCCGGCCAATCCTCCAGGCTGGGCGCTTCCAATTGGGCCGGTCCATGACCGGTCAGGGTGAAGTGAGCATGGCGGGTGGCGGCGCAATTGGGAATCATCGCAACGGGCAGCGAGGCTGCGTGGGTAGGAAAGTCCTTGATTTTCACATCCAGCACGGTGGTCAGACCACCCAGCCCCTGGGCCCCGATACCCAGCGCATTGACCTTTTCATACAGCTCCAGGCGGAGCTCCTCGACCCGGTTGGACGGGCCCCTTGCGGCCAGATCACCGATGTCCACATGGTCCATCAGTGCTTCCTTGGCCATCAACATGGCTTTTTCGGCGGTTCCACCTATGCCTATGCCCAGCATACCCGGCGGGCACCAGCCGGCGCCCATCTTGGGCACGGTTTCCAGCACCCAATCGACAACACTATCGCTGGGGTTGAGCATGACGAACTTGGCCTTGTTTTCCGAACCACCGCCCTTGGCCGCAATACGAACATCCACGGTATCTCCAGGCACAAGCTCCACGTGGACCACGGCCGGGGTGTTATCCCGAGTGTTCTGACGCTTGCCGGCGGGATCGGAAAGGACAGAGGCACGCAGCGTATTGTCTTTGTCGGTGTAGGCCCGACGCACGCCCTCGTCCACCATCTGCTGCAGACTCAGCTTCGTCTCAAAGTGGACATTTTGACCCACCTTCAAAAAGACCACACAGATGCCGGTGTCCTGGCAAATGGGTCTGTGACCTTCCGCGGCCATACGCGAATTCACCAGAATCTGGGCCATCGCGTCCTTGGCAGCCGGTGACTTCTCTCTCTCATAGGCCCGCCCCAGAGCCTGGATATAATCAAGCGGGTGGTAGTAGGAAATAAACTGAAAACCTTCAGCTATGCTCTGGATGAAATCGTCTTCGCGTATGACAGCCATCGGAATTATTCCTGCCGGTTGTGGATGGGTAAGGTGTGCGGATTGTACACCCCTGGCCCGGATTGCCAGATCCGGACAATCACATACCTTACTCAAATAATTGTGTAGCATATCCGTGTATTTACCGGTGGTGACGCAGGTTCGAGCTTTCCGGCACTTGCTACCCCCGATCACCCGGGTCAGCCTGCTCCCGCGGCGACCGCATGCGAATCAGAAGGGTTACCTTACACATACTGCCCGCCCCTCGTACCACTGCGCAGTCGTGGCTATGTGTCTTCTCCAATCGGCCTGCTTACCGGCGCAAGGGGATCGCTGGCGTGGCCCGGACCAGGGCACTCACAAAACCAGGCAGGGAATTTCAGCCCGGCATCGTGTCCGCCCAGGCTAAAATGAGGCCGGTGTTGCGGAGACGCTGGTATACTCGGCCGCCCTTTTCTTCGGCCTGGTGATCAACACCGTATTTTCAAGGACCGGGAAAAGGCTGGCTGCCTTGGCCCTCTTGGGCGCCCGCGGCAGGAAAAGCGAACCTCCACGCGGCTTGCAGCCTAGACGTT
>JAPHSC010000147.1 GCA_026193125.1 Gammaproteobacteria bacterium | reverse complement strand
CCGGAGGCCGCACCGGCTCCGATAACGGTGTGAATTTCGTCTATAAACAATATCGAGCCAGGATCTTTCTTGAGCTCTGCCAGGACATCCTTCAAGCGCTTTTCGAAATCGCCACGATATTTGGTTCCCGCCACCAGTGTGCCCATGTCCAGTGCATACACTGTCGCCCCATGCAGAATTTCGGGGACTTGTTCCTCCACGATACGCCGCGCCAAGCCTTCCGCCAGCGCTGTCTTGCCAACACCGGCGTCACCCACGTACAGGGGATTGTTTTTACGACGTCGGCAAAGTATCTGAATCGTTCGTTCGATTTCCAGGTCCCTGCCGATCAGCGGGTCTATGCGGCCCTCCTGGGCTTGCCGATTCAGATTGGTCGTATATTGCTCCAGCGGGTTGCTCTGTGCTTCTGCGCCGGCAGCTTCGCCTGCTGCATCCTCCGCAGGTCCGTCATCTGCCTTGGCCATGCCATGGGAGATATAATTGACGACATCAAGACGGGACACTCCCTGCAGGCTGAGCAGGTAAGTCGCCTGGGATTGCTTTTCTCCAAATATCGCAACCAGCACATTTACCCCGGTGACTTCTTTCTTGCCACTCGATTGCACATGGAATACCGCGCGCTGCAATACCCTCTGGAAGCCCAGAGTGGGCTGCACATCACGATCTTCCTCATCCGGCAATCTTGGTGTGGTCTGATCTATAAACTCTTCCAGATCGGTCCCCAGCTTGTCCAGATTAGCCCCACAGGCGCTCAGAATCTTGGCTACCTGCGATGCTTTAAGCAGAGCCAGTAACAAGTGTTCGACGGTGATGAATTCATGGCGACTCTCGCGAGCACGCGCAAACGCCTCGTTCAGGCTGAATTCCAGTTCGCTGCTTAACATGCTCATGTCTCTTCCAACGTACACATAAGAGGGTGCTGGTGTTCCCTCGAAAAACTATTGACCTGGGCCACCTTGGTTTCTGCGATTTCAAAGGTAAATACGCCGCAAATGCCCTTGCCACGGGTATGCACTTCCAACATGATCCGGGTTGCACTTGTCCTGCTCATACCGAAAATGCTCTCCAGCACCTCAACCACAAAATCCATCGGTGTGTAGTCATCGTTCAGCAAAATCACCCTGAACATGGGTGGCTGCTTTACCTGCGGCTGTGCCGCTTCAACCACTAGACCACGGTCGGGACTGTTACTTTTCTCTGCCATGAATCCTAACTTGCCACCTGTTTACACCCGAATATTATTACGGGGTGTCCTTAAGAAATAAACCCGCGGCACCATCACCCGGTTTGGGTGGCTGTGCCTACCCAATATAGTAAGGGCAAGTGGGGCGAACACAAGCGGGGAGCAAGAGCATATCGGCGCAAGGCGCGCTGGTCTTACCTGTCACCGTAACTGAAGACCCCATCCCAGTCGTCCCCGGGCGGATAATTGCGATAATGGGCCAGCCGATCCAGGTAGATTTGGAAAATCTTGCGCTGCCGGTGAGCCTGGTGCAATTGATAGAATTCCTTTTCTGCCACTTCCCACTCGCCGGACCTGTAGAGCCTCAGCGCTTCGTGATAGCGGCGCAACATGCTGCGGGTCTCAGGGTCCAGACCATTGCGTGGCCCCAGGGGCTCATAGATCGCTACCGGCTTGCCCTTGCCCCGAACACGTACCCGGTCGAGTTCGAGAAAACTGAAATCGGGCACGGCATTGCGGGTAATCTCTCCCACCGCGATGGTCACACCATAGGTTTTCGTCAGCCCTTCGATCCGGGCTCCTAGATTAACCGAGTCGCCCATCACGGTGTAAGCCATGCGGAATTCCGAACCCATGTTACCTACGCGCATCATGCCCGTATTAATGCCGATCCCGATGCGAATCGGCGGCCAGCCCCGCTTGGCAAAAAGGGGCAACAGTTCCTGCAGCGCGCCCTGCATTTCGATCGCCGCCAACAATGCGTTCCTGGCGTGATGATCATCCGCAAGCGGAGCACCCCAAAAGGCCATGATGGCATCGCCCATATATTTGTCTATGGTTCCCCGGTGCCTGTGGATCACCTTGGTCATGGGAGTAAGGAACTCATTCATCAACTGGCTCAACTCCCGGGGAGCCAGAGTCTCGGCAATGCTGGTGAAACCACGCACGTCAGAAAACAGCACGGTCATTTCCCGGCTGTCACTGCTCATATCAAAATGCGAGGGATTGCGACCCATTTCTTCAACCAGTTCTGGCGGGACGTATTGCCCAAACAGATTCGACAAGGCGCGTCTGCCGCGAGCCTCGACAAAATAGCCATACACCATGTGCGCCACATACAAGGAAAAGGCGTACAAGAGCGGCGTCGCCAATGGAATCACCATTCCCCAGCCAGTCCACAGACCCAGGTTTACGCCGACTATTGTGCTGAGGAGCAGGAGTGAGAAAACAATGGATGCGACAACCGATACCCGGGCCAGTACCACCGTCATGAGCACGCCTATCAACACCAGCATCAGCAGCTCGATCCCGCGCACATACAGGGGATGCTGCAGCATCCGTTCGTCCAGGATGCCTGAAATGATGTTGGCGTGGATCTCTACCCCGTTATAGCGCTCACCCACTGGCGTGGTACGCAAATCGTGCAGACCGGGTGCACTGGTCCCGATCAGGACTATGGCGTCCTTCAGCGGATAGCGGGGAGCCTTGCCGCTGAGTACATCCAGGACCGAAACATAAGGAAAACTGCCCGCCTGTCCCCGGTAGGGCACCAGTACGGCGCCCTGGGCGTCCAAAGGCACTCTCCTGTCACCGACCCATAACCATTCCAGGTCGAGCCCGTCTCTCGGACCCTCAGGACCGGAATAGAACTGAAACTTGAGGGGCGGTCTATCCAATGCTGCCCGCGCGACCGCAAGTCCCAACGACTCGTACAGGGCACCCTGGTATTGCTGCAACAGTGGCACACGCCGATATACGCCGTCGCGATCCAGCGTGGCATTCTCAAAAAAGCCGGCATAGGGAACCGCCGCCTGCAGCTCTGCCAGGTTCCCGGTATAGGCCACTGCCTCAATGAAAGGAATCCGGGTCTTCTGCTGGCTGGCGGGAATTAGCGGTGGCGGCAATGCCCCGGTCAGTACATCCGAACCGGTATCGCCCGCGTGCCGAAACACGTAACCCAGCACAACATTGCGCCCCCACAGGCTCTCCCCCAGGATGCGGTCTGTTTCCAGCGCCGGCCTGAGACTCTCGAGTTGACGCCGAAGAGCCTGGTTGTCACCCAACGGCCCAGCCTCAATCTGATCCAGGAGGTCGCCCCCGGAACTGCGGTCTTTCTCGGGGAACACCATGTCCCAACCCAGCACTCGAATGCCGTACTCATCGAACAAGGTGGTCACAAGCCGCGCCAATACCGCCCGGGGCCAGGGCCACTGACCTATTTCCACGATGCTGCGTTCATCGAGATCGACGATTACTATGCGGTCGTCCAGCGTATCCGGCATGGTTATCCGGACCCGCAAATCGTAGGCCAGCCTCTCCAGGTGACGGAATGCTGGAACCGGCCAGTCGCCGCGTAGATTAAAGAAGAACGGCAAAAACAGCGCGACGCTAATCAGCACCCGGATCCAGACTCGTGAGCTCAAAAGATTCCTCTTTTATTACAGTGCTTTCAGAATGTGTCTTGAAGTTTAACCTAACCGACTCTGGATGATAGTCAACTAAGGGGAAATACGCTTGTGACCACCGTGGAATCCGCCTTATCATGTACCCGGAGCCAGAATTGGCTGTTGCGTCGAATTAAGATATTCAGAACATGGGCTTAGTGAATAAATTTAATGAATTTAGGCAGTTGCCTGCTGACAGGATGTTGGCGCTAGGCCTTGGGGCCCTGCCAACCGTGGCTGCGGCTGTAATGGTGATGGCAATTGGCTGGCAGGCGACGCGCCTGGTGTGGAGTTTTGCTCCCTATCCAACACCCGAAACCACAGCGCTCAAGCCCATCGCGCTGAGCTCGGCACAACAATCCGGGAACGGTGTCAGCGAGGCCGAGATCGATCGTCTGGTCAACGCCCATTTGTTTGGCGAGTCCAAGCAGGAGGACAGTGCTCCGGCGGCCGACTACCTGGATCCTTCTGCTGCGCCGGACACTACCCTGAACCTGGAATTGCTGGGCACCATCACGTCGGAAGCCCCGGAGGAATCCTTCGCACTGATTTTTGAACGGGGCAAGGAGACCAAGGTTTACGCCATCGGCGACAGCCTCGCCAGAGGTACCCGGTTGCACGCGGTTTACCTGGACAGCGTATTGCTGGATCGAGGCGGAAAACTCGAGGCCTTGCGACTGCCGAAAGAAGATGAGAGCAACAACCGCAACCCGAGTCGAAGGGCAAGCGCATCCAGGCGAACCCAGACCCTGAGCAGCCCGACCGTGGCGAATGTCATTGCCAACACCGAAACGAAATTGACCGACATCCTGCGCCCACAACCGGTGTTTGCCGACGGACAGCAGCGCGGATACCGACTTTACCCCGGGCGCGAACGAAGCAAATTTGCCGCATTGGGGCTGCGTCCCGGCGACCTGGTTACAGAGATAAATGGAACGGCGCTGAATGATCCGACCTCCGGCATGGAGATTTTCCAAAGCATGGGGGAAGCAACGTCGGTTACAGTGACCATCGAACGCAATGGTCAACCGGAGGTGCTTGTCCTGGACACGACGGCACTGACAGCACTGGATGAGGAATAGCTGGCGTTAAACTGGCCAGGAGTAAGGGGATCCATGATCAAATTTAATCATACCACTCGGTTACCGAGCATTCGCGGCTTGCTAATGCCCCTGGCGCTTGTGGCAATAGCGGGTGTGTTTATCGCAACCAGCCTTCCCGTTGCGGCCCAGGCCCAGCAGCAGGCGGCTATCACGCCGAACTACCGCAATGTAGACATCAGCACTGTTATCGAGGCGGTAAGCGCGGTAACCGGCAAGAATTTTATTGTCGATCCCCGTGTGAAAGCCAGTGTCACCATGGTGTCCAACACACCGCTTTCCGCCGACGCGTTTTATGAGGCGTTCCTATCTATCCTGCAGGTCTATGGCTACGTAGCTTTGCCGGCCGGAGATGTGATCAAGATTCTGCCAGATGCCAATGCGCGTCAGATGCCGGCCCTGGATTTGCCGGGCGCCGGTTACTCCGGCGGTGATGAAATTGTCACCCAGGTAGTTAGCGTGAAAAACGTGCAGGCCGCACAACTGGTGCCTATCTTGCGACCCCTGATACCCCAGTACGGTCATCTTGCGGCACATCCTGCCTCGAATATGCTGATCATCTCGGACCGCGCTGCCAATGTTAAGCGCATGGTGCGCATCATTCAGCGTATAGATAGCGCCGGGGACGATGACGTGCAGGTTATTGCCCTTGAGCATGCCTCTGCAGGAGAAGTGGTTCGTGTACTGAGTTCATTGATGCAGGCCAGTGGACCCGAGTCCGCCCAGGTAAACATGGTAGCTGACGAGCGCACTAACTCGGTGCTGATCAGCGGTGACCGAAATGCGCGTTTGAAGCTGCAAAGCCTGATCGCCCACCTGGATACGCCGCTGGAGGACGTGGGCAATACGCGGGTTCGCTACCTGCGCTATTCAAACGCGGTGGACCTTGCCACCAAGCTCACTGAGCAAGTCAATGGTGCTGCAGCCAGGGGAGCCACAACCGCTGGCGCTGGCGCCGCCCCTGCCCGCTCCAACGACGCGGGAATAATCATCTGGGCCGAGGAAGAAACCAATGCCCTGGTGATCACGGCCCCACCCAAGACCATGCGCACGCTGATGGCGATCCTGGACAAGCTGGATATTCAGCGGGCCCAGGTATCGGTGGAAGCCATTCTCGTTGCCATGCGTTTTGACAAGGCCGCAGAACTCGGTGTGACCTGGGCCCTGCTTAACGATCAGCGCGGAGTGGGCGCTACGCGATTCAGTAATACCTCTCCCGGTGTGCTCGACTTGATCGGCGCGGCCGCCGGCGGGGAT
>JAPHSC010000153.1 GCA_026193125.1 Gammaproteobacteria bacterium | reverse complement strand
CCGCAGGGTTACGTGGTGAATTACTCGGGTGATTCACGCCAGTTTATGCAGCAGGGTTCCGTACTTGTGTTTACATTCTTCATGTCCCTGTTGGTGATCTACCTGGTGCTCGCGGCGCAGTTTGAAAGCTGGCGTGATCCCCTCATCATCCTGGTGTCCGTCCCCCTGGCCACAGCCGGCGCGCTGGCGTTTATCACCTTGGGATTTTCCTCCATTAATATTTACACGCAGGTCGGACTGATCACCTTGATCGGGGTGGTGGCGAAGAACGGCATTCTCATCGTGGAGTTTGCCAACCAGCTGCAGATTCACGAGGGTATGAGCAAGCGCGAGGCGGTGGAGCAGGCCTCGGCAATTCGTCTGCGTCCCATCCTCATGACTTCGGCAGCCATGATCCTGGCCATGGTGCCCTTGCTCATTGCCAGCGGCCCCGGTGCCGTCAGTCGCTTCGATATTGGTCTCACCATCGCGGCCGGGCTGGGGATAGGCACACTGTTCACCCTGTTTATCCTGCCGGCATTCTATTTGTGGCTTGCCAGGGACCATTCGCTGCATCGTCAACCTGAGGTGGCAGTATAAACGCCCTATTTTTACGTATCGCCTTGTCCGGCATCTGGCTGGCCGGAATGCTGTGTGTGACAACTGCGTCGGCGGGAGAAGCGCCGCAGCAGGCGATTGAGGAGAAGGTGTATGAGCTGGATTACACCGCCAAGCTGGTCCCGGACACTGCCACCGCCACGGTGCGTATTAAGTTACGCCAGCCCAGGGATTTTCTGCGCGAGGTGCGCTTCAGCATAGACCCGGAGAGACAACGGGACTTTGCCGGCGATGGTCAGGTCACCATGGACGGCGACACGGTAACCTGGGTGCCACCGGCCAAAGGCGGCGGTCTCACCTACACGGTGAAGCTGAATCATCAGCGCAAGTCGGGCGCCTACGACAGCAAGATTGAAACGCGCTGGGCCCTGTTCCGTGGTGACGACCTGGTTCCACCGGCATCAGTTACGGTGCTCAAGGGAGCCCGTTCACGCTCACGCTTGAGCTTGACCGGCCCAAGCAACTGGTCCTTCCTGAGCCCCTATCCCAAGGACAAGCAGGGCTGGTTCGTGGTCGACTGGCCAGAACGGGGATTTGATAGACCTGTAGGCTGGATGGTCGCCGGCAAACTGAGTGTGCGCTGGGCCGACATAGACGGTGTAAGGGTGGCGGTTGCCGGTCCCAGGGGCCAGGGCGTACGCAGCATGGATATACTCGCGTTTCTGCGCTGGAACCTACCCGTCCTGCTGCAGATATTCCCCCATTTCCAGGAACGCATACTGATCGTCTCTGCCGGTGATCCCATGTGGCGTGGTGGTCTCTCGGGACCGAATTCCCTGTTCCTGCATGCAGACCGTCCACTGATCAGCGCCAATGGCACCAGCACGATAGTGCACGAACTGATGCACATCGCCCAGGGTTATTCGGCCGAAGGGGGTGATGACTGGATCGTGGAGGGCATCGCCGAGTTTTATACGCTGGAGATCATGCAGCGCTCGGGAACCCTGTCCAAGACCCGTTACAAGAAAGGCCATGAGCAGTTGGATGCCTGGGGTGAAGAGGTGAGCGACTTGCAGGCCGACAGTTCCAGCGGTGCGCGCACCGCCCGGGCGGTGGGCGTGATGCAGGCGCTGGATGCTGAACTTAGAGAGGACAGCAAGAATGTGTACAGCCTGGATGACGTGGCCAGGCGATTGTCCGTTGAGAGTGAGCCCGTCACCCTGGAGCGCTTGAGACAGGTCAGCAAGGAACTGGCGGGAAAGCCACTGAAAGCCCTGTCAGATTCACGTATCCAGGACCGTTAGCGGCCCTGCCCGAAGCTTTTAGCCTTGGCTGGAGCCGAGTGGCTTTGGGAACACGCTTCTACCAGAACAATATTTCTGGCGAAATACCGGTTTCTCATTAAACTCAGTCCAGGCATGTCTTTGTCCGATGCAGGACTGCATCGGGGCGGCCGATTCCGGGGATCAAGCGAGCCAGAGCGAAACATCTGGCATTGGGAGATGCACATGAGAAAATCTTATTCGTATGGCGTGGCAGGGCTCGTGACCTTGCTGCTCGCGGCTTGCGGCGGGGGTGGTGGCGACAGTGGCAGCGCAGTAGTTACGCCCCCACCAGTGCAGGTTGCCCCGGTGGCAATCACCTCTGCCAACGCTCAGGTCGTCGCCTCCGACTCCTTGTGGGCGGGAAATTTCTTCGGTGCTGATCTTGGGAATTTAACCGGGCTAACTGCAGCCGGCGGGCGGACTGGTGCAAACATGTCGGCCAAGCTGGTAAAACTGGCCTCTGCGGGTGTCTCCAAGACACTCAGCCCGGTATTTGAGGCCACGCTCGGGCCGATTACCGAAGCCTGCCTGGTCAGCGGGACGGTTACCCTGACCCTGGTTTATACCGATCTGCTCACGATCACAGCGG
The DNA here is from genome assembly GCA_026193125.1 of Gammaproteobacteria bacterium. Taxonomy (GTDB): domain Bacteria; phylum Pseudomonadota; class Gammaproteobacteria; order Steroidobacterales; family BM003; genus CAKZML01. The sequence goes on along the minus strand of JAPHSC010000153.1, from coordinate 2,312 downwards.
GAGACTCAATCACCCTGGATTCCGTCAATTGTGATGACGGTGACGGGCAGGTGATGGATGGCTACCTGAAAATGACATTTACTGCCTTTAGCGGTAATGCGGATACCGGGGTGTTTCTTGCGACTGTGGCGGTTACGGTTGTTGATCTGAGCATGGATGATGGCGGCAGCATGGGTCCGGTGGTAATGGATGGTGGATTCGACATGGTGTTGGATACGATGTCCTTGCCGGTTACCACTGCGACCACTTCCGGCGATGTGCTGAGCATGGACGTCGCGGGCAGGCAGTTGACCGTGGTGAATTTCATGAGCTACCAGGTTGCAGACCAGGGCGTGTTTCCGACTGCTTATGAGCTTAGCGTTAGCGGCGGAGTGCGCAGCAACCGCTTTGACGGCGAGGCTACGAGTGAAACCATCACGCCCTTCGCCAGTTCGGGCCCTGATTTCCCCTACGCAGGCGAGATGCTGGTTACCGGCGCGGCCGGTTCAACCATCCGCGTGATCGCGCTGGATGCACTGAACGTCAGGTTGGAGATGGACTATAACGGCGACGGTGCGGTGGATGATACCGTCGACATGACTTGGGAAGAGGCGATAAGTTAGAAGATATTTTCGGGCCGGCGCGTCGGTTACAGGGCGACGCGCCAGTCCGAAGTCAGAGCCCCAACTTTGAGTTTGGCGTATAGAAGCACTGCCCGTTGACCCAACTCATTGGATGGCGGGTCGAAAGCCCGATCATCACTGTAAGGTACAAGCCACAGGCATGTCAGGAATGGCAGGAGGACTTGAGTTTCCCCGTGACCTGCCATTGCTCCAGAGGCGGCTATCCTGCGAGTACAGGACGTGTAATTCAGCATTCGACTGCTGCTGCCGCTATACGATAAGAGAAAATACGAATGTCCTCGCAAGGTCCATGCGAGGACATTGAGGGGTACGAGTTAAAGATGCGGTCCGGTCTGGGACTGCCGCCCTGCTGGTGCTGGTTGGCTCGGTTGGTTCCCGCGGATTCGATTCTTGATCAAACTCCAGGAGAGCGAGTCGTTACTCCGCTACAGGGCTGTATCGGGATGTGCTTGCATTCTTCGCAATTGCCGGGACCCGGCCTCGCCGAACACCCGGCGGAGGGTGGCCAGATGAGATCCTTATTTACATTGACAATCACGACCTTGGCCGTGGCCCTGCTTGCTGCCTGCGGTGGCAGCTCGGGCGGTGGATTCACCCCAGCTGTGCAGGTTGTCCCGGTAGAAATAACTGCTGCTAACGCCGCGGTAGTGGCGTCGGATGCGCTAAATGCGGCATCAGTCACGTCGGATATCGGGGGCCTGGTCGGACCTGGGGTGCTGGGTGTGCCAGCACAGCCTGGAATACTGTCCAAGCTTGAACAATTGCCACTAATTGGTGTTTCCAAGGTCCTCAGCCCGGTGTTTGAAGCCGTGGTCGGGCCAATCATCGAGAATTGTCTGGTGAGCGGGACCATCACCCTGACGGGGAATATCGCCAATCCACTTACACTCACGGCAGGCGACACTATCAATACGGTTTTCGTGAACTGTGATGATGGCGACGGACAGGTACTGGATGGTGCCATGAACATGACCATTACCGCGTTTAGTGGCAGCGTGGATACCGGCCTGTTCCAGCTGGGAATGACCGTGTTGCTGACCAATCTGTCCATGGATGATGGCTCAGATGTGGGTCCTGCAGAAGTGCATGGTGGTTTCAGTATGATGGTGAACACACTGTTGTATCCGGTCACGACAACCGCTGTGTCAGGTGACCTGTTGAGCCTGGTTGCGGCAGGTAGAAGTCTTACGATGAAAGACTTCTCCAGCGACTCCCAGGTGGACGAAGGGATATTCCCGATGAGCTACACGACCATTGCCAGCGGCGTGGCAGAAAGCAGTCGCTTTGACGGTGAGGCCTCGTACCAGACTATCGTGCCCTTTGTCAGTTCGGGCGGTGGCTATCCCTATGAGGGCGAGATGTTGATCACCGGTGCAGCAGGTTCAACCATCCGCGTGATCGCGCTGGATGAGCTGACCGTCAGGTTGGAAATGGACTACGACGGTGACGGCGCGGTGGACGAAATCCGGGATATTACCTGGGAAGAGGCGATAAGTTAGGAGACAGGCTTAGAGCTGGCGCGTCGGCTAAAGAGCCACGCGCCGGCCTGAGGTCAGACCCTCGGTACTGAGTCTGGCGTACAGCACATCGGCCCGGTGAGCCAGGTCGTCGAACAGGGGCTTGAAGTCCGGATCGTCCTGGTAGGGCACAAACCAGGGGTCCAGCGGGAACATCAGTGGCGGCATGTTT